>CAZCZF010000011.1:0-39069 GCA_964503025.1 uncultured Vampirovibrio sp.
ATTCTAAATATATACTTTATATATTTAGGAACTATTGTCATGGCATTCTACAACTTATTTACACACTTAAACACGATGAATAATTTTAATTTCGGGCTAAATTCTCTGCTAAATCCAATGGCGGTATTTACCCAATTTAACGTGTTTAATCAGCCTTTTAACAACTTATGTTCGAATTGGAACAACTCTGCGTCATTATTTAACTTTAATACACCAAATATTTTTATGCCATCAGTTTTTAATCTTAATACTTCATACAATGTAGCTCCGCAACAGCTTAATACAAATTCTTGGTGTACAAATAATTACACGCTTTCAGATTCTTATAATTTTTCGTTAAACAATTCATCAGCCTTGACAAACAAAACACGATATAACAGTTCAAATAGTTCCAAAAGCCAAAGAGTAAGTGGTAATATAAACAATAGTTATGCAAATTTGTCAAAATCCGATGCATACAAAAAGGCTTTAGGGGATTCTTCCTTAGAAAATTTAAGCAGTGGTGGTAGAAAATGGAAAATATCATCTGCTTCTTTCAAAACAGATATTCCGTTTGCGAAAAAGGGTACCGGAATAATTTTAGACCGTGTTGCTGAATCTCTGGGTGTCAATTTGATTGTCACATCAGCCTTGGGTACGGGGCAAGCGGGAAATCCTCACCAACGAGGAGGGTACTCAAGTCACCACAATGCTGAAAATCCAAAATTAGATTTGAAAATTCCGACGGGAATGAACTCTGCTACGTTCGCACAGAAGTTACGAAACACTGGTTATTTCAGCCATGTTTTAAACGAAGGCGATCACGTCGATGTACAAATTAATCCTGAAAAATTCCGTTCTTTAGAAGCTGTGGCTTAAAGCAATATTTGCGTACCCACAATTATGCGATGAGAATCTTCGCGCATATCATTTTGGCAAAATACGTAATTAAGCATTAATTTAAGAGCTTGTCCTTTAATAAAATAATTCAATCCTGCAGAATATTCACGTCTTATATCGTCTTTAAAATCCCTATTTGGTATATATTGGTCATAGCGTGCTACAGCCTGAACTTTTGGAGTTATTTTATAGGCGAGAGTAGCATTAAACCCTTCTGCTTTGTCGGAAGTAAGTTTTTTTGCTCCGTTATATCCGTCTGCGTATGCGTATTCAAAAATTGCCTCAAGATTTTTATATTCGTATCCGGTATAAGCGCTTGAAACGGTATAATCAATGTCATTTTTTCCTGTTGTTAAACCTCCGCCAAGCTTAAGATTTCCCCATTTTCCATCGGTTTTACCCAATGGCTTTAATGTAACCCAGCCGGAGAATTCAGTTCCGGGGAAAAAACTTCTGAAATATGTATCGGAACTGTATCCGCCCAAATCGTATTCAACTAAATCATACTTCCCTTTTACGCGTACACCAAGTTTGCGAACATTGCCAAAGTTTCTGCTTATTTGCGAACGCGTAATGAATGGGATATATGTCATTGACATACCACCCTCATAGCCGACAGGAGTTCGTGTATGACCCACAAATACTGTATTATTCGGAGAAATATGCCGTGCTACGTATATATTTGCAGGCATATACTGCAAAAATGAATGGTCGTGTTGAGGGTTAAATCTTAAACGTGCTTCATAATAAGTTTTATCATCTTTAAACTTACCGTTTATTCCTGCTTGTATAGAGTTAAAATCATACGTTAAATCTTCATCTCCATCGGTAAAATCCATTGTCAATCCGCCACGATAATATCCTAAAAAGTGCACGGTCTCCACAAATCCCTTTTCAGGTCTCAATGTCAAAGCTTCTTCCAAAAGGTAGTTCGTCTTATTGGTATTGATTACTTGTAAATCAGTATCAGCTTCAAGTACAACAGCTTCTTCCGCAAAACAATTCGCAGAAAAAGATATAAATATAATCAAAGCCAGCTTCAAAATCTTACTCATCATCCCATTGTAGCATATCTGAATGATTTTTAAAAGAAGAACTCATTTATTTGTATGATTTTTTTACAAGTTTGTCATAAAATCACGTAAAAATAATATATAATGCTATTATACAGATATTGACTTTTGGAAATATCCCATTAAAACAAAAACAGCAAATAACAGGGTTATTGCCCACCCTTCTCTTAGAAGAGAGGGGGAATAGCAAAGGAGATACTATTATGGGTATGGCAGCTTCGCAAGCCAGATACTTAGCACTGGTTGCACGAAAATCTAATTGTGAATTTGAAGGACAACAAATAAATCAGGCACGTACTGTTTTATCAAATCAGAGTGCGAATTTATTTAATCAGATGTTAGGACTTTCGGTTCCTGTACCGCCAAGCACTTCGGACTTTTCAAAGACGCAGTACTCATATTCTGACGGTGCAAACAATTACACAATTGAAAACTGGCAACAGCTTGCAAGTCCGGAAGAAGATTATAACTATGTAGTAACTCGCAGTACCGAACAAAACGTATACACAGGTTCTCAGAAAAAACTCAATGACCCACAAGTACAATTCCAAAGCGGTGTAGATGCTAGTGTAGAGCAACTGGAATTGGCATTGAAGCTCATTACAAGTTCTCAAAACGAATACGAAGAAGCAAAAGCTGCTACAAAAGAGAAAGAAAAAGAAGCCGCAACTCTTTCTAATTATGCTGATATCGATACATTCTCGGGTGTATCTGCCTGTGATTACAGCGCGGAAAACAATACATACAGCGTTACTCAATCAAAGCTTGAAAAAGACGATAACGGAAACCCGTTATATACAGACGAAGCAGGAACTCAATATTACTTAAAAGATGGGAAATATTATAACTCTGCGGATAATACCGAATATACCGGTGCAACAAGTGCGTTATCACCATCGATAACAACTATCGGACCGACGGTATTTACCGGCTACAATAAGCTCAGTGCAGAAGCACAAGCCGCTGCAAAAGCAACTATAGATAAATTGGTTGACAAAGGAGCTATGCCAAAAGATGTTCAAGCTGACTATGCTACTGTTTACGTTGATGCTAACGGAAATATTGCATTGAAATCCGATTTAAGGAATTTGTACGGTGGCACGACTGCGGGAACAAAAACAGTACTTCCTACATACAATGAGACATCTGTAGATACAGCAATTGCAAACTACGACGCACAAATTACAATGTTACAAAATGTCGAATTTCAGGCAATGCAAGCTTATCAAAATGCGGAAGAAGCATACAACAGCTTATGCAGACCGACTTACATAGGAAACTGTGCACTCACACTACTTACTGAATTATCTGATAATCAAAAAGCCGAGTTGAGCCAAATTATAAAAGATATGAAGGAAGAAGATATTGAAACTTCTATTGAAGATTGCTTTAATGAATACGACGAATATATGGGTGGCATTTATTCTTTCACGATGAACGGCACAACATATTACACGACTTTTGCAGACCTTAACAAGTCCTATGCGAGTGGAAGCGGTATAAATAATATTGACGGTCAGGTGCAACTGTCTTATTACAATGCAAGCTATCTGAAAAAGAAGCAGGAAGATACGGTAAAAGCGTTACTGGAAACTGATGGAAACGGAAGATTTACGACAGTACGATTCGAAGACGATTCCGTTACTTACACATTAAATGTAGAAACTGTTACAGACGATGTTGCATACAAAGATGCAATGAATCAATACAACTACGAAAATGCACAATATGACAAGATGGTGCAGGATATCAACGCAAAAACTTCATTAATTCAACAAGAGGATCAACAATTAGAATTAAGATTAAAACAGCTTGATACAGAGCAAAATGCACTTGCCACGGAAATTGATGCAGTATCTAAGGTTGTGAAAGATAATATTGAAAAATCATTCAAAACATTTGGTGGATAGTTAATTTTTTAAGCGGGTTGCCCCTTCACCCCTATCCTCACCACTGAGAGGTAGAAAGGCGGGACAAAGAGGAAAATATGTCATACAAAAACGATGGATACTTAGTTATAGCAAACAAATACGGCTCTGCATCATCCGATGCAAAAGTTATGCTGTATGAAACTTATGACAGACTTAGAGACTTAACGGTTTCCGGCTCCGCTAGTTCTGGAACAGGATTTGAAGCCGCCGGCGGATTTTTATATCAGCTTGCAAGCCTTTTTGCACCGTCAGCGTTTATGACAACATTGGGCGGAACAAGCGCAATGAATATTCCCGGAACTTCTTATTGGAGTCAATACAATGGTGGTGCTGGTGGAACTACTGGACGTTACTCTTCGTTTGGAGTAAATTCTCTTGGTAATTATTCTGGTTTTCCAAGCGGATATGCTGCAAATTACGGATACAGACAGAGCGGATATACAACAGGTGGGGCTTCCGGTATAGAAACTTTACTAACGGGCTTCGGCTCTTCTGACGGCTCTGCAACCGGATATGCTTCAGGTATCGGTAGTATTGCGGATATAGCAAGTACTGCCGCTTATGGTGTCGGAACTGCAAACGGATACGGAATTGGCGCAGCAAATATATTAATGCCGTTGGCAGGTTTGGTTTCTGGATGGGGTGGCATTATGACTGCCGCAGCACCTTATCTTGGCGAATTTGGACTTCCTGCTGTTGTTATGGGTAACTTAATGCAAGGTACAAGCTCTGCAGCTCTTTCTGCGTATCAAACGGTTTCAAGCAATATCGTATCAAATGCAGATACAATTCTTTCTCAAAAAGTTGCTAACATAGAAACAGTGTGCAAAATGCTTGACACACAAGGCGATATCGTTAGAAAAATGCTGAAAGACAGTATTGAATCTACAAGCAAGGATATTCAAGATTTGTAATGAGAAGTTTGGAATTTTAGTGTAAAATTCCCGTAAAAGGAAAAGCATGCAAGGACGTACATTTTTTAGAGTAATGTTAGATATTTTTCTTAACAACGCTATTGCTAAATCTATAGCGTCTCTTGTAAATTTTTGTAACGAAACGCGGTATTACAACCGAAAAGAATTAAAGTTTTTGGGGAAAATGCCGATAAATAACATAGCTAAAGATGAATATTATAAAAATAAATTCATCTTTAACAGCATCACCACCAATAGGACAAATTTAAAATAAATGTTAACAATTGTAACAAACAAAACTACAAATAGGCAATTATTTAGGTTCACATGTTTTATAATACATGTAGGCTTAGATCGTATAGGAGTAAATGCTTATGCGTGAAGAACTACAAGATAGCATAAAACGGTTAACAAATTTTATGAATTTTACTCGTTCATTCTTTAAACGAAAAAATCCGTTTAAGGCGTTAGCTGTGAGTTTAATTTCAAGCCTGAAAGATATGCTTACCATCAGACAAAAGCTCAAAATGGCTAAGTATAGGGTGAACTATCACAAACATCAACTTCATAAAATGGAAAGTTTGATTGCTGAAAGTAACGAACACACATTCCTGAAAGGCAAGAATTTAAACGAAACAAGGTAGAAGGAACAAGATTATGGGATTAATTGCCTCAAGTTTCAGAATGATGTACCTAACTGCATACAAAATCTCGTTAGAAACGAAGATTCAATGGATTGCATCTGCAAAGATGGAACTTGTTGCATCTTCTGACGAAATTATGTCACTAGGCAACGATTTAGATCCAGATAATCCCGCTGTTAAACAACTGGAAGCCAGAAGAGACAAGCTTACCATATTAGAAAAGAAGTTGGATTTGCAAATGCAGGAATACCAAAACAGATTAAAAATGGTTGATACAGAAATGCAATCAGCTCAAAATGCTGTTGATTCAGCAATTAAAAATTCATTTAGCTATAGCTTCCAATAGTATGCTAAAATAAGTATATGAGAATTTGTTTTATACCGATTGATA
Source organism: uncultured Vampirovibrio sp. (assembly GCA_964503025.1). Lineage (GTDB taxonomy): Bacteria > Cyanobacteriota > Vampirovibrionia > Gastranaerophilales > Gastranaerophilaceae > CAG-196. Next base: position 5,833 of record CAZCZF010000011.1, read on the forward strand.
ATCGTCCTGTTTGCTACAATTTGGCAAAAGATATAGCTGCAATCGATGAAAATATTGAGCTTTTATTGCCACCGAGAGAATATCTTGGCGATTTGACGAAAACTGCAAAGATAGACAAAATTATTGAATGGATGGAAAATATCCCTCAATGCGATTCTATGGTTCTGTCGCTTGATACAATTGCATACGGAGGTTTAATCCCTTCTCGCAGAGGAACTGGAAGTTTTGATGAAATTAAAAACAGGCTTGAACGTTTGAAACTGCTTTTGAATGGTAAAAAAGTTTTTGCATTTTCAAGCATTATGCGAATTTCAAACAACAATTACAATGAAGAAGAAAAAGAATACTGGAAAGATTACGGTAAGAAAATCTTTAACTATTCATATTCCGGTATAAATGAGGGGATTCCACAAGAGATTTTAGACGATTATTTAGCCACACGAAAGCGTAACTTTGATATTAATAAGCTTTACCTTGAGTGGAAAGAATTTGATACTCTGATATTTTCTAAAGACGATTGTGCGCCAAAAGGATTTAATGTAGATGAGGCAAAAGAGCTAGAAGCATTGGGTGGAAAAACAAAAACAGGTGCAGATGAAATTCCTCTTACATTATTAGCTCGTGCAATTGAAAAAGATATCAAGATTTTTGTCAAATACACCGAACCTGATTACAAAGATTGCGTATCAAACTACGAAGATGTCTCTATAAAAAAGTCCGTTCTTGGTCAACTTGAATTAAGTGGATTTAAAATTGCAAAGACAGAAGACGAAGCAGATTTAGTTCTAATTGTAAATAATTTTATTGAAAAACAAGGCGAACACGTTATGGGTTGGGCAACTTTACCTTATGCCGACAAATTCATTCCTCCTTCTAAAGCTTGGGCTGTAGCAGATGTGCGTTATGCAAATGGTGCTGATAATAATTTTGTAGAACAACTATTGCCACTTATTGATGAAAAGTTTTACGGATATGCAGGTTGGAATACTAGCGCAAACAGTTTAGGAAGCTTGCTTGCTTGTATAAAAGTAAAATACCAAGCAAAAAAATATAATTCTTATAATTTTAATAAATTGCAAATGATTCGTTTTTTGGATGATTGGGCTTATCAAGCAAACATCAGAGTGAATGGAACAACTCCTGATATAAAAAATTTAATGAAACCGTATGAAAACAGATTATCATTTCTGCTTGATAATAACACCAACATTGCATATTCATTTCCTTGGAACAGAAGCTTTGAAGTTGAAGTTACAATTGCATAAACCTGCTGCGAAAAAGCTATCGCTCTATCTTGCGTTTTGTTTGTAAAGTTTTGTTAAGGAATTGTTTAAAAAAGGCAATTTTTCTAAAACAAAATACTTTATTTATATGTAAGGTTAAAACAGGTTAATTAAATAACTAAATTTTATTTAGTAGGAGGTCATTATGTCAGATTATGGCATAGCAGGAATAGGCGGTTTCAACCCATATATGAGCGGATTAGGAATGTACGGTTTAGGTACAGGAGGTTCTTATGGTTCATACTACAATCCATCAACAATGAATATGATGGGAATGGGTGGAATGACAGGAATGATGGGAATGTACAATCCTGCATTTATGAGTCAGATGAATCAGGCATACTTGGAGATTGAAAAAAATCAACTTAAGCATGCCGGTGCAATGCACGAGCTTCTACTTGAAAATAAAACAAATGCATTTAAAGCAGAAGACGAAGCAATGTTTAAAAAGGCATTAGAAGATGCTAATGTAAACGGTCAAATTGTAAACCTTGCTGAAAAAATCAGAGAAGGTGATGCTGACGGCATTTGCGAAGAATTTGATAGGTTAAAGGTAGCATTATACCAAAAATATAATACATATTTGAAAGCTAACAGTAACAGATTAGACCCGACTGAAAGCGTACATACAATTATTGAAAACTTGTATTCTCAAATTATTTCTAAGAAAACCGGTGAACAGGTAAGCTTGAGATCCGATATCAAAAAATATGGTGAAACTGCTTTTATGCACGGATTTAACAAAGATTTCTTCGGCAAAAAAGATTACCACGGAAAATATACAGAAGAAACATTAAGTTATCTTTTCGGCACAAGAATTGATAACAAAGGTGGCAAGGATCGTATGGAGTCAATCGGCGGTTGGGTTGGTAAAGGTGCAGAAGGTGCAACCGCTGCAATTGGTGGTTACGCAGCAGGCTTAGGATTAGCCGGACTTGGTGCAATTGGAAGCTCATCACTACGAAACAACATTACATTAAGCGGAATGCACAAATTTGGTAAATTTGCAGCATTAGCAGCACTGGCAGGTGATATCTTCTGGCAATGTACAAGAGATTAATAAAAATTCCCTCCTCCTATTAATATATTACAGAGCTTGGCAAAATTGCCAAGCTCTTGTATTTTATACAGTTTTTGTTTTTTAGATCTTTTATTATAATACCTATGTGCCCCCTAATATTTACCCCCACTGACTTAAATTTACCCCTTGACAATAAATCTTGATATCATATTATAGTAAATGCGATGGGACGTCGCCAAGTGGTAAGGCAGCTGGTTTTGGTCCAGCCATCTCGGAGGTTCGAATCCTTCCGTCCCAGATTAATAGAACAAGTAGACCCTTTGATAAACGAATCAAAGGGTTTTCTTATGTCATAGCTTAGATTTTGACCATCTAAATAAAAGTTCGAGAATACAAGTTTTAGAATTTTACGTTTGACGTCAATTCCCGAACTTTTAAATAATGTATATGAGCGAGAAGCTACATCTAACAAGTATTTAACAGTGATTTCAAAATCATCGTTTGCATCATTTAATTTTGTAATTTGAGATTCAATTGCATCTTTTTGAACTGCTAATTCGTATTTTCTTTTGTCATATTCGCTCTTAGTAATAAAGGTTTAATATATAAAAAAGGAGTTTGTAAAACTTATGGTAATATATTTTTGACAGATTTATGTGAAGGATGATATTATGAAAAACTTATTTTTACTAACTCTAATTGCAACTTTAATCTCAATGCCGGCTTTTGCCTATGAGAAGCACTACATCAAAAACAACAAGGGGCAGACTACGGGGTATACCAAAACTTATTCAAACGGTAAAACTGTTCAGTACAACAAAAAAGGACAGATTGAATACACTTACAAACGAGATTCTCAAGGTCGTGTAACAAAATATTCCAAAACCGGTAGAAAATTAGAAACATACAAATAAAACATTAAAACTGAGTGCGATAAAACCCTCTTTAATCCGCTTTAATTTGCAAAAAGGTATAAATCTACCATGCCGGCATGAAAAACCGATTTTAGAACTCTGCCCTTAAAAGTCTTAATTTTATCCCAATAGGCATAAGCATTTTAGAGGTCAATATTTTAGTGTTTTATTTATAACAGAACCTGCTTAAAAAGAAATAAGAAATTTTATGTTTTTTAAAAGTAGGGGGCGAGTCCGGTTTTACTCTTTATAATTCTTTGCTAACTTGTAAAAAGAAGTCGGTTTAAGGTTATCATATTGCCTTCTTGAGTTTTTGATTTCAAATATTCTTTGTCCTATATCATTCAGCCAGTTAATTAATTCGGTCTTTGCAATGTTATTATTCATTGTACTCCTTTGGCATTATGGGTCATGCTGTAAAACTTATAAAATATGTATAACCTGTAAACATTGTAAAATCAGTAAAAAAGATAAAATCTATAAAAATTTTTATGGGTCATTATGGGTCATGGATAAGTTTTTATTCTATTTCCCATACTGAATATTTAGTTGCTTTACCTTCTCCAGTTTTATGCAAAATTCCAATTTTAAGCATTAAAGCTAAATCTCTTTTACTTGTTTCTCTTGTTGCTCCGGTGATTTCTTGATATTCACTATTTGAGATTAACCCTTTTTCTTTAATGACTGATAAAGCTTTGTTCTGTCTTTCATTAAGTTGGGCAAATTCTTGTTTAAATTTAACAGAAAATCCTCCGCATTCTTCAATAAATTCGGGTTGCGGTATAACTTCTTTTCTACAAGCATTCATAATTCTATCAATACCGGAGCCAAATTTTTCAATAAAACCTGCTCTATAAAATATACTTGCAATTAAAGGATTTCTAGTCTTTGATGGGTGAGAAGTTTTTAAATTTTCTACAGTTAAATCATCAACAAGTTCTCCCGGATTATAAAACCATAACCAATCTTTAAATGTTTTTATTTGAATAGGCGAAGTTTTATCAAAATAATCTCTATGAACAATTGAATTTAACAAAGTTTCACGAATTGCACTTAACGGATAATCCCAAATTTCTTGTCTTTCCGAAGTTTTGCCGGTTATTGAGTATTTTACATTTATTGCGAATTTAATTGCTTCTTCTGCTTTTGCAACTTGCTCAAACAAATTACCGTCAATAAGCTTGTCAGAAATGATTGTAGTCGCATCATTTCCTTTAAAAGCTCCAACTCTTATATTGGCATTAATAAAGTATTTTTGAGGATTTTTACCAAACAATAAAATTCCGGCATTAGTAATTTTATCATCAATGATTAACCCCAATTTTTCTAATATTGATTCTATGGTTTCGTTATCCGGTATTGATGGTAATCTTCCAGTTGAAATACCGTATTTTACAAATTCTCTGATTGTATTTTCATTTATATCATCTACAGTAAAACTACCTGTTTGTGATTCCCAGCTAATACCTTCAAGTAATCGCTCTCTAATTTCATTTTGAGGCATTACTCTTGTTGTATTACCAATTCTTTTGTAATAAATGTTTTTATAAGCTATAAGGTTATTGGATTTTTCAACTTTAACAAGCAAAATTTCTTTGTTTTCTATGTTTTCGACTTCAATTTTGGGGTGAATACCTAAACAATCTATAATCTGGTTTATAACACTCTCTTGTTGCCCGTTAAAACCTTCAATTGACTTATCATCCCTAACGCCTAAAAGAATACAGCCTCCATCAGTATTTGCAAAAGCAGATAAAGTTTTAAAGAAATTTCCATTAACTTTTTCTTTAAATTCTATTGTGTTGCATTCGTTTAATGATAACAAATTCATAAGTAAATTATAGCACGAAAAGACTTAAAATAATATTTCTTTGAAAGTATTGATAAAATCCTTTAATTCAAGTACATCAAAATAATAATCAGTTCGGATTTTGTCAACAAAGCCCAGATTAATAGAAAAACAAATAAAAAGAGAGTCTTAAAAGGCTCTCTTTTTATTTATTTGTTAAAAAAACTTTGGTACTTATTCTGCCTCGAACAAATCTTTTCCGACTGCGCATAATGGACAAGTCCAGTCATCCGGCAAATCTTCAAATGCAGTTCCTGCATGGATTCCGTGTTCTTCATCACCCACTGCCGGATCATAAACATAATGACATACCGTGCATACATATTTTTGCATAATTTTCTCCTTTACTCTTTGAATTTTTTACCAATAGTAGGCAAGACAAGTCTTGTACCGACTACAAATTTATAATACTATACCCCTAAAGATTTTACTATTGTATTTACAACATTATCTAATTGAGTAAGTTGTTCTTTTTTTAACGTCGATTTTATACAAAGTGAATCATCCAAAATTTCAGAACCCTTAAGTTTTTCCACAATTTCTCTCATTTTGCTACCACAAGTCGGTGCCCAAGAACCATTTTGGACAATCACATATTTTCTGTTTTGCAAATTATGCGCAACCATTATCTGTAAAAATGCAGCCATTGATTCAAAAATTTCTGCATTATACGTAGTTGAAGCAAGAACGATATGTGAGCATCTGAACGCTTCTGACAAAATAAAAGAAGAGTGAGTTCTTGAAACGTCAAATATTTTGATATTTTTAACTCCGAGTTCTGCTAATTTTGATGCCATTATGTTAACAGCATTTTCAGTACCACCGTACACAGAAGAATAAGCAATCATAAGTGAATTTTCTTCCGGAGTATATGTTGACCATTTATAATATTTCTCAATAAATTTCGCAACATTATCTTTAATTATCAACCCATGAAGAGGGCAAATTATTTGAATATCTATATTTGCAGCTTTTTTCAAAAGCATTTGCACTTGCATTCCATATTTTCCGACAATATTTGCATAGTACCTTCGTGCTTCACCAAAATATGTACATTTGCACTTGGTTTCATCATCAAAAAGATTTCCGTTTATCGCGCCAAAGGAGCCGAATGCGTCAGCAGAAAACAAAATCTTGTCAGTTTTATCGTATGTTACAATAACTTCCGGCCAATGAACCATAGGAGCCGTGAAAAATTGCAGTTCGTGCTTGCCTGTACTAAGTGAATCACCTTCTTTTACAATTATAGGCTCAACCTCAAAATTAAAAAATTGTCTTATCATATCAACGGTTTTTGCAGAACAAACAATTTTTGCATTAGGATAACAAATTAAAACTTCTCCCAACAGCGCACAATGGTCGGGTTCCATGTGTTGCACAACAATATAATCAAGTTCACGTCCTTGTAACGCAGCTTCTAAATTTTCAAAAAACTGAGTTGCACAAGCTTTATCAACCGTATCAAAAAGAACCGTTTTTTCGTCTTTTAACAAATAAGAATTATACGACATACCGTCTTTTACGGGATAAGCACTCTCAAAAAGCGCAATTCTTCTGTCAGAACAGCCTATATATACTAAATCTTCTGTTATTTTTCTTATATTATACATATTTTACTCCTTAAGAATTTACACATATCCTATATAAGGTAAATTTCTATAAAATCCGTCATAATCAAGTCCATAACCGACTAAAAATTTATCATCTACATCTAAACAATAATAGTCTGCATCAATTTCTACTTCTCGTTTAACCTTTTTATCCAATAGAGAACAGAACTTCAAGTTTTTTGTCTTGAAATTATGATTTATAAAATCAATAAGAAACTTAGCAGTATGTCCGGTATCAATAATATCTTCCACAATAAGAACATTTTTACCATTCAAATCAGGAAGAGAAATATCAACCGCACGAACCTTTCCTGATGACGTGAATCCCGATCCATAACTTGAGAGTCTTATAAACTCCATATTAACGGGCATTTTCAAATGTTTTGACAAATCTGTCATAAACATAACCGCGCCTTTTAATACGCAAATTAAGTGCAATTCTTCACCTGCATATTCAGAATTTAATTTCTCGCCAAGCTTTTTTATTGATGTTTGTATTTCTTCTTCGCTGAATAATACTTTTAAATCGCTTTCTTTTATCATATAAATAATCTCCGATTCTTGCAGAAAAGCCGACTATACTACTTCTATAATATATTTTGGCTTATCTTTCACTGCAATTTTACTACTTAATCCAACTCCTGCAGCCCATAAAACCTCTTCTTTGTCACAAAGAAGAATTATATTATCTCTGTCGTGTCTTGGAACTCCTTTTGAATTAAAATATTTTTTCAATTTCATGGTGCCTGTCATTCCGAACGGACTAATCAAATCTCCGTCTTTTCTGGTTCTTAAAACGAGCGGAAATTTAACACGTGAAAAATCTACGTATGCAAAATTTGAAGTTGCTTCCGGAAACACAAACAACTTATCGTTTACGCACTTTCTTATTGTAAGAATTTTTGAGCCAAATTTATACTCACCCTCGCCACTAACTTCTATTTCTGCAAGTTTATCAGTTCCAGTTGTACTTCTCCCTATTCGCGGAATAACTTCAATGCGCCTTTCATCGGCATAAAGCCACATTGCTGATGCAAGAGATTTTGTACAGCCATTTTTTTTGTTGATATTTTCTTCTAAAAAATCATAAATCTCAAGAATTTTTTTATAATCATAGTCCAAACAAAGAGATTGAATAAATTCATACAACAACCGCAACTTAACAGCTTTTGAGCATTCTTTATAAGTGTTCGGATTAATACAACCTATATCTAATACTTTTTGCTTAATTGGTTCTAAATACTCTTCTATAATTTCATCATCCAATCTTGCAACGGATGAAAGCGTATTCAATGCATCTTTAACATTAGAATTAACCTTTTCCAACGCGGGGATTACATTCAAGCGCAAATAATTTCTTCTGTAAACAATGTTTGAATTAGAAGAATCATTGTTTGGTGACAAATTATATTGATTACAATAATCAAGAATTTCTGAACGTTTAACACTCAACAGTGGTCGATAAAAATACTTTCTCTTTTCTGCAATTCCTTTTAATCCGACAATTCCTGTTCCTTTTATGATACGATAAAGTAATGTTTCCGCATTATCGTCGTAATTATGCGCCGTAAAAACAGCGTCTGCATCGTATTCTTCAAAAGCTTCCTCAAAAAATTCATATCTGGCAATTCTTGCATCATTTTCTGTTTTACGGATAGATTCTGACGCTGTCCTTGCATAAAAATCCATTCCCTTTGAGCTTGCAAAAAGTCGACAAACTTCCTGCTCTTTCAAAGATTCTTCGCCTCGCCAATTATGATTAAAATGAGCTGCTATAACATTTAATTCGCAATATTCAGGCATATTTCTGATTTTTGATAAAGCATCTAAAAGACACATAGAATCATATCCGCCTGAAAAACCAACGATAATGGTTTTGTTTTGCAAATTATATTTTTTTAAAAACTCAATAACTTTTGATACAATTTTATGCATACTACGCTTTAAAAAACCTAATCCTTACTCTTTATTCCGTGACGAATTTCAACAGCGTCTACTCCAAGTTGGTCAAGTGCCTTCATTGCTAACGAATCCGGTTCATCAATAATTGCAAGTAATAAATCAACTGCTTCAATTTTTTGCTTATTTGCATTTTTGGCAGAAAGCCAAGCTCGTTCTAAAACTTTTTTTGCACGTTTCGTAAAAGTAATTTCTTTATCAAAATACTCGTTACCATATCCTACAAGGCTTTCTACCACGCTTCTTGCGTCTCGCATTGTGATTTCTAAATCACTGAGTGCTTCAAAAGCGACGCTTGTACCTTCCGCAATAATTCCCAGAAGAAACATTTCTGTTCCAACAACATTTCTGCCGATTCTTCTTGCTTCTTCTTTTGCCAACTTCATTATAGTAAGTGTTTCCGGCATCTGTTTTTCAATAGGTTTAAGTATATCATCCGACATTTTATCAGAATTTATACCCAAAGATTTTATAATGTCATAGGCCAATCCGCGTTTTATTTTCAACATACTCAATATAATATGTTCAGGTGTAATTACGGATGAACCTAATTCCTTTGCTGTTTGCAAAGCCATATTCATCATAAGAAAAGCATTCGGTGTAAAAATTATTTTCTTGTCTTCGTATTCTGATTTTCTGGAACTTTGTTCTGCGAGCTTCTTTTCAAACGTTTCTGAATCAAGTCCGTATTTTTTTATTGTATTTACAAGCTCTGTATCACCGGATTCCAGTATTGATGCCATTATTTGCTCAGTACCGAGTATTTCGTAACCCTTTGCTGACAATTTGGAAACGGCGCGATCAAATACGTCGGAAAGAGCTTCTCCTTCATACACAGATTCAAATGAACTGCGTTTTTCGTCATCATCTTCTGCTTCAGGATGCTCTAATCGCTTGATTTTACGTTGAACAAGCTTTGTTAAAATATTTTTTGAATTATAAATATCAAAATCGAAACAAGCAAGAATTTCTTGAATATTGCCTGATTTTTCTGATATTACGGACAAGAACAAGTGCTCAAACAATATGTTTGAATTTCCGGATTTTCCTGCCAAATCCACAGTGTGTTTCAAAATATCCTTGAATGAATGACTAAATGGAATATTTCCTGTCTTTAAAGTTGAAGTTTCTAAGTACCGCTTAACTTCTTTTTCCATTGCTTCAAAATTAACACTGTACATTCTGAACAACTTTAAAGATACACCCTTAGCTTCTTTTACCAACGCAAGAAGAAGATGCTCCGGCACAACCTCCGCACAACCATAGTCCTTTGCAAGATTTTGAGCTTCGCTCACTACATTTATTGCTCTTTCCGTAAATCGTTCAAACAAAATTATTCTTCCTCTTCATCTTCCAATGATTCTATGTAAGAACAAACTCTTTGAAACTCTGCTTCATCGTCAATGTTTTGGAAATAAGCTTCTTCTCCTTCTTCCACATATTCCATTACGATAACTTCTGCATCGTCATCATCTTCATCTTCTGTAATCGGAAGCAACATTGCATAAGTTTTTTCTTCAAAATCTACAACGTCATAGATTTCGCATTTTACAATTTGACCGTCTTCGCTAATAATTTCTACATACTGTTGTTCTAATTCTTGATTTTCTTCGTTCATAATCATTTCCCTAAATATTGTTCTAATATCACACAGGCACTTTCAATATCGACAAGTCCCTTATTTTTTCTAAAATCGACTTTACGTTTTCTGAGCCTTTGCTCAGCTTCTTCTGAAGTTAAACGTTCATCTTCCATTATTATATCAAAACCAACAAGTTTTTGTGCAAAATCTATACAATTCTTTGCTTGAAAGCCAAAAGTCCCGTCCATATTGATCGGCACACCTACAACAATCTTTTCAACATTGTTTTCTTTTGCAATTTTTGTAATCTCATCAATCGCATTTTGTTCGGGTTCACGTTGAATACAAACGCAAGGATTTGCAACTACGTGTAAATAATCACTCAATGCGACACCAATTCTTTTTGTTCCTATATCCAATGCCATAATTCTATGCATTATCTACCCACCTGGCTTCTATACCGGAAATTATCATATCTAACTGCAAAAGCTTGAAATCATCTGTTGTGTTTTGCGTTTTCTTTTCAAACACATTAACTGCTCTTCTCTGATTTTTTAAAATGTAACGTTTGCCGACATAATATTCATAAATACTTTTTCTCAAAATGTTTGTTAAGAAACAGTAATTTGAATTTAGAGAATAAAGAGTCGCTGCTAACTCTTTATCACCTTTAAGCATACGTAAATACGCAGCGACATTAAACATAATCAACTTATAAGCACATTCTTGCGCCGTATAAATACTGTCAAAATTGTCAGCAATGAATTTGTCTAAATCTACACTAAAATTATTTGAGCGGAATTCCGCAGACAACTTGTCAATAAATATTTTAAATTCTTCGGACGTTATTTCATCAAAAAACCAATTCTGCACGTATTCGCTCATACAAAGTTTGTCAATGTCTTTTTGGTTCAATTCGCGTTTTTCTAAATAAAATTCAGGTTTTTCAGGTTTAACATCCAACAAAATACTTTGCCAACAAATATACTCATACGGAATAGGCTCTCCGTTTAAATGAGAATTTTCTTCCGCTTGAAGAAGTAAATACTTTGCGACTCCAGCATTAATTTCGTATTTTTCCTGATAATTATAAAACTTATCAACAATTTTATAAAAATCGGTTTCAGTCATAGAGTTAAATCCAAATGAATCTAAAATTCCGTATCTAGGATTTACAACTACTGCAAGAAATTGCAATGTGCGATTAGCTCTGATTCTTGTGAAAATAATAGCCAAATTTCCATGTCCGTCCGGAAATGATGTATAAACTTTGTACGGCTTAGATTCCATAAGAATTTCTCTGTAAAAATCTTCCGTATTATCTACTCGTATCCCCGCCATTTTTAACTCGGAAATAGCTTTATCAATTCTGGTTTGCAAATTCTCCGGCGCAAAAGTTTTGGCATTAACTAATGCATGATATGCGAGTTGAGACTTTGAACGTCCCAATATTTCAAGTGCTGTATAGCCAACTTCGGAATCAATATAATAAAGAAATACTGGTATAAGAATATTAGCAAGTGCATCGTATGCGTAATCTTCTTCCAAAGATTTTATCAACATAATTTTGTCTGAATCACTTATCGCGCTCAAGAAATCCATAAAGTCAATCTGAGCTTCCGGATTCATAATTGCAGTTTCCAAAAGCTGTTTTGTTTCGCTGTTGATAAGCTCATTGAATTGTTCAAAATATCCGCTTATTACGTCATAATCTATTTTATTGCCCAAATCTTTTAACATGTTAAAAGCAATCATTTTAACGTGGTCATTGTATTCAGGAGCTTTTATAACATTCCAAAGTTCATTGTTCAGCGTTTCTTTGTCAATAAGTTCCATCAAAAGCCAACAAATCATAACTGCTTTTTGTTCATTTGCATTCAAAAGTTCTCTTAAAAGTATATCAAGGACAGTTTTTTTATCTTCTATATGTTTTAAATCCGTAATTAAAGAAGCTTGCGGTTGTGCCGAAGTCATTAGCGCGGTTAACGTTGCAAGTATTTCCGCTTTTATTTGAATTTTATTCATAAAAACTATCTCCTGAATACAAACGGACTATACATTTGATTGTAGCTTAAAAAAGCATAATGTGCAATAAGGACAAAACAAACAAAATATTGTAATATTTTTGTGCTAAAATTTTTCTATGAACAAACCTGAATTATTAATGCCGGCAGGCAACATTGAAAAATTGAAATATGCAATTAAATATGGCGCAGATGCAGTTTATCTTGGCGTTGTAGATTTTAGTTTGAGAGCAATGCGCAAGGGTGAATTAATTACTCTTGATAACCTTAAGTATGCAATTGATACCGCAAGGCAAATGGGCGCAAAAGCATATTTGACGCTTAATATCTTTGGTTTCAACAACGATATAAAACTTTTAGAAAGTTGTATTGATAGAATTAAAGATTCTGCTCCTGATGCACTTATCATAAGCGATGTCGGCATTATGAGATTAGCAAAAAAGTATATGCCCAACACGGAAATTCATGTCAGTACACAAGCAAACATTCTTAACTACGAGGCTGTACGTTTTTGGCAGGATATGGGCGCAACAAGGGCAATTTTAGCACGGGAACTTCCTATTAAAGATGTTGCCGAAATCAAGCAAAAAGTACCTGATATGGAATTGGAGTGTTTTATTCACGGCGCGCAATGTGTATCTTTTTCTGGGAGATGTCTGCTCAGTGACTATATGACCGACGGAGAGCGCAGAGCAAACTCCGGAAATTGTGCTCAGCCTTGCAGATGGAGTTATAAACTCCTTGAGGAAACTCGTCCGGGGCAGTATCAGGAAATTATACAAGATGATAAAGGCACTCACATCCTTTCTACAAAAGATTTATGTTTAGTTAAGCACTTAAAAGAAATGATCGACGCAGGTATCGATTCATTCAAAGTTGAAGGGCGTACAAAGAGTCTTTATTACGTTTCTGCTGTCGCAAAAGCATACAGAGAAGCAATTGATACTATTATTGCAAACCCGAATGCGGATATGAGCGAATGCTATAACGAACTTCTTAAAGTAGGAAACCGTGGCTACACAACAGGATTCTACCTTGGAGAAGGATATCCGAAAGACGGATATAGTTATGATATCTCAAAAGGACTTGCAGGCGCGGATTTCTTATGTGAAATTGTAAGCAAATGTGATTTCAAAGAGCCTGAACTCGCGCAGGATAACGAAGATGGTGACTGGTACAGAATTAAAATAAAAAATAAATTCTTTAAAAACGAAGATATTGAAATAATTACACCTTCCGAAAAATTCGTTACACAAGTAACTGATATAAAAACTCAAAAAGGTGACTTGTTGGAACTTGCAAATACAAACGACGATTTGTTTGTAAAATTTGCACGAGCACCGAAGGAATTTGAATACGCACTTGTAAGAACGGTTGGCATAAAAGGTGGAGTCAACGAATCACCAAAATGTGCTTGTGGAGATTAATGCAATGTTATTAAAACCTGATTATAATTTAAAGAACATTTACGAAATTGATTTTGCGAAATTAAAAGAGCAAGGAATCAAATGTTTGATGTTTGATTTAGATAGCACTGTTATGGTTTCAAAATCATCGAATTTCTTGCCGGAAACAGTAGAATGGTTTAATTCTTTTATTGAAGATTTTGAAGTTGCAATTATATCCAATAATAAAAGCGAAGAATATATCGCAAACGCTTCTAAGCTTGCGCCGTGCAAGGTAATAGGCTGTGCAAACAAACCAAACCCAAAGGTAATGGGTGAATATTTGCAATCCGTTGGCATTGAGCCACAGAACGCGGTTATGGTTGGAGACAGACCGCTTACGGATATTCTTGCCGGAAAATTATTAGGCTGCAAAACCATCTTAGTCGGTTCTATTAATCCAAAAGAAAATCTGCCGACAAAATTTGTACGTGCATTGGAAAGAAGTACCATAAGACGATAAACTAATCTTACGATTTATTCCAAAATATCCATTGGATGATAGAAAAAATTGTACATCAATGTTATAATGTATATTAGAGGTTTATTATGGCATTAGAAGAAAAAGAATTAAAAAAAGCAATTGACAACGTATCCAGAGATGAAATTCTCGCAATTATGTATGAATTTTATGATACTTTGAGCAAAATAAAGAAAATTAAAAATGTTTTAGAAGTTCATTGTTCCAGAAAAATGAGCGATATTTTTGTTGTAACAGAACTTGATGATATTGATTTATCTGAAAAAATTATGGGTAAATTTTCTCAATGGGAAGCAACATATCGAATATTTCCAGAACTTCATATAATTAATAAAAATGAAAAATTTTATATACCGAGTGGGAGTTTTTCTTTCTGATGAACAAAAAAGAAGTCTCAAAAAGTTTTTATTTAAAAAGTGATGAGAATTTTAAACTCTATCAATTTTTATCCCAAGAAAATAAATTCATTGAATGGCAAGCTGTATCAATTTTTTACAGTGCCTTGTGTTACGTAAAAGCTTATTTGTATTCAAAAAACAACATGCCAGAAAACACTATAAGCAGCCACAAACAAATAATGTTCTGGTTAACGACTGAAAATACAACAAAAAACTTAATGATATACGAAAAGTATTATAATTTTTTGTACACATATTCTCGTGATGCCAGATATAAGTGTAACAAAATAACTCCGGTTGTCATTGAACGCATGTTAGAAAAATACAAAAAAATCAAAGAACTTTTAAGTTAGCCACTCTCCAAATATATAAAGCGCAGGCTCAAGGTTTTCTGCGCAAAATCCTAGCCTTACATAGCCCTCCATCTCTAAGGTTTCCCCCGGAAGAAGAGCAACACCCGTATCTTTTTGGAGCTGTTTACAAAGTTCTCGAGAAGAAAGTCGAGAGTTATATTTTAACAGCGCAGTTGTTCCGCCTTTTGGTAAAATGCATCTCACTTTTGTAGTTTTGCTAAGCCAAGAATTTAAAACAGAAATCCCATTGTTCATTATTCGGAAATTTCTCTCAGCAATACAATCGCGTTGCTCTAATGCTATTGCCGCAAAGTAATCATCTAACGCACTCACACTTATCGTATTATACTGTCTTTGGTGATTAATTTCCGCAATCAAATCTCCTCTTCCCGCTATCCAACCGACTCTTAACCCAGGCAGTGAATAAGTTTTTGACATACTGCCAACAGAGATACCTTTGTCATAAATGTCTGCGATAGATTTAGAGTAAGGTTTACCAATAAGATTTAAACCTCTGTATACCTCATCAGAAAGTATCCATACATTGTTTTTTTCTGCAATTTTCACAATTTCTTCAAGCATCCAATCCGGAATTACTGAACCTGTCGGATTGTTGGGGTTATTTAAACATAAAAGCTTTGTTTTTGAAGTTATCAAATTTGCTAATTCTTCCAAATCAGGAAGCCAGTTGTTTTCTTCTTTGAGGAAATACAATTTTACATTACACCCCAAAGCTTCAGGAATTGAATAATGTTGCTGATATGTCGGCACTATTGACACTATTTCATCTCCTCGTTCCAAAAGAGCCAAGAATACAAGCTGGTTAGCTCCGATTGCGCCGTGAGTAACACTGATATCTTTATGTGTTTCATATAAACTTTGTATTGCGGTTTTTAATCGTTCAGACCCTGTAATATCCCCATATCCGAGTTTTAAATTAAAAATATCATCCTCGTATTGCAAATCATTTATCGAAAGAGGAGATATACAGGTCGTTGTAAGGTCATATTTTGCGGATGACTCATATTTGTTCATCCATTCTTCAATCTTAAAATCAGCAATCTTCATAAAACACGCTTCCTCGCTTTAAATAAAGGCATCGTTACACCTTTTCCCTGAACATTATAGTATCACAAACGGATTGAAATTTTCCGAATTTCCTGTTAATATTTAAGCATTATGAAGAGATTATTTTTAACATTATTAGCAGCAATTGCGCTGAGCGGAACAACTTTTGCCGCAAACATTGAAGTTTTGCCAACAATGCAGAGCAAAACAAACATTCAGGACCGAGTATGGGTCGGAACATTCCAAATTGTTTGGAATGATTTTATGGATAAGATTGCGTTCAATCAAATCAAGTTCCCAACCGGAACTCCACAAATTGTAAATGAGTTGAACAAACAAGATTTTACGGTTAATGAACTTAGTGAAAAGTGCTATTACAAGTATTTCGGTAGCGTTACAAAGAAAACTAAAAGAACCATTGAAAAAAACATCAAAAAGAAATTCAATGAAACTAGCGATATCTTGGGCAAACTTGATTTGACTCCTGACAAAAACAAAATATTAATTTACGCTATGCTCAAAAAAGATTTCCAATTTGCATCACCGTTTGACAAGTTGGGTAAATCCAAGTTTAGAAATTCTGAAGCAGAGTTTTTTGGCATAGCACCAAATTCACCAAAGGAGTTGGATGAAATCGTATCCGTATTATTCTACAACAATTCTGCGGATTATGCGGTTAAACTTAAAACAAAAGGTAATGACGAAGTTTATTTGTACAAAACATCAAATACAAAACCGTTTAATTTTATATATGCAGATATGTTGAAGAAAAAATCGCAATATAAAGATAGTAACGAATTTACGGAGCAAGATTTATTAAAAGTTCCAAACTTAAAGTTCTTTGAAGAAAAAGAGTTTGATGAAATTGAGGGACAAAGAGTAAAAGGTTCAAACCTTGTTATTGATAAAGCTATAGAAACCATCCGTTTTGAAATGGATAATAGTGGTGTTAAACTAAAAAGCGAAGCTGCTATGAGTATTATGAAAACGAGCTTGGTACCGACTCGTAAACCAAGATATTTCTATTTTGATGATACTTTCGTACTATTCCTCAAAGAAAAAGGAAAAAACAAACCATATTTTGCTTTGAGGGTTCATGATATTGCGAATTTTCAATAATAGTTGTATTAAATTTTGATTCTGAAGGCGAATCATTTTTAATGATTCGCCTTTCAGATGAGAGAATGTAATTTTTTATTACAGGATTTTCTTTTTCCATGTTTCTATATTAGAATGATATTATGTTTCAGGCTTTAGTCTGTCAGAGTGCAAAAAGGTTTAATTAAGAATTGGGATAAAGTTTAATGAGAAGAAGAAGGAAATATGATTTTTATTTGGTAGTTTTTTTAGCATTGTTTACTGCGGGGTATTTTTTCTATAACCATGCATCTGCTGAATCAAGAGGTATTGAAAGTTATTCGGAAGCTTTAAAATCATATAAAGCGAGTGATTACGAAACTGCATATCAAGCATTTGCAAGAGTTCCTTCGGGTTCAACATTAAAAGCACCGGCTCTTTTTAGACAAGCTCGTTGTGCAACCAACATGGACAAAAAAGAACTTGCTATAAAGAAATATAACAAAATCGTTCACTCTCGTGCAAAATCTTCAATTGCACCTATAAGCGAATATAATATGGCAAATTTGATGTTTGAATTGCAAGACAAAGATGCAAAAAAACACTTCAAAAAAATTATAAAAAAATATCCGACCAGCGATTATGCTATCGCTTCTAATTACTATTTAGGTTTAATTGAGTTAGATACTCCGCATAAGTATCAACGCTTTGCTGCAAAATCGAAAGAGCAAGCGTTTATATATTTTAAAACGTATATAGAAGAAGCTCCTGATGGCAGATATGCACTAAAATCAATTGAAGAAATCAAGAAGCTCAACAAAAAACTTACAAACTACGATAACCTTCTCATTGCCAAATCTTATTACGCAAACGGTGAGTATACGAAAGCTCAAGCTACTTTAAACAATACTACTCTTGCGGAAAGTTGGTCTGATTTTGCAAAAAACGAATACAAGCTTGGCAATAAGGAAAAAGGCTCATATTACGCAGAGCTTGGACTAAAAGAACACGCTGTCAATACAACTGACAAGGATGTTTTTGAAGTTATTGATATGTATATTGCATCTTTTCCGCAAAGAAAAGACGGAATTATAAAACTTAATTCTCTGGGACTTAATTCTACGGGGGCAGATTATGCAGCTTATCTGAACTGCAACGAGATAGTTGCGTCTAATTTTAAAGAAGCTTGCTACCGCACATTGTATGAAAAGTATCCAAACGGTCAGTTTTCTGCAGACTCTTTGTACAACATATTTATGGCAAAATATTTGCAAAAAAAATATTATGACGCGCAAAGACTCGGGTTTTTACACCAGAAAAAATTTCCTGACGTTAATTCCAGTCCTGCAGTTGCTTATTATATGGGAAAAATTGCATTCAAACTCAAGCATTATGAAAACGCAAATAATTATTTCAAACAGGTGCTGACAAAATACCCTGATACTTACTACGCATTCAGAGCGAATTATAATTTGTATAAAGATGACGGATTCTTACCATTCTTAGAGTTGGCCGACAAACCTGTTGTTTTTCCATACAAAAAATCTCTCGACAACAATCTTGTTGTAAAGCTTGCGTATCTAAATGACTTTGACCTTGTTGAAGAACTTTGCAAACAAGATAAATTTATACAGAGTTGGATAGCTTACCAAAAGAAAAATTACACAATTTCCGCAGTACTTGCAAGAAACGCAATGGATGAATTAAAGGTAAAGCCGTCGTTTGACGATTTGAGATGGCGTCTTGTTTATCCAACACATTATTATGATATTGTGGAACAAGTAAAAGGCAATAATAACCCGATAGTTTTGGAATCTATTATTAAGGAAGAAAGCCATTTTAATCCGTTCGCAAAAAGCAGTGTTGGAGCGATAGGTTTAATGCAATTAATGCCTGCTACGTACAACGAAGTCGTAAAACAGCATAACTTGCCTTCTAACTTGAATGCAGAAACTACAAATATAGCAGCAGGAAGCTATTATTACAGTAATCTTAAAAAAGTTCTTGGTAACAAAGATTTGTATGCTGTAACTGCTTACAACGGAGGTATCGGCTCTGTTACAAACTGGTTCTCAAAACTGATTTACAGTGACACGGATGAATTTGTTGAACAAATCCCATATCCAGAAACAAAAAATTACGTAAAAAAAGTTTTCAGAACTTATTGGGTCTACGGAAATGTATACTAAATTCTTATTACTGTTATGCTTGTTGATTTGCATACCTTGCATAGCAGCTGATACATTTGATATCTATATAACAAATGATAAGCAGCTTGAAGGTTATCTGAAATTCTTTGATAAGCTCAATAATTGCTCTGCATACAATTTTAATGCAGAGCGTGTTGGGCTGTACAAAATTTTTGGAAAAAACAATGAAGCTTGCCACGTTAAATGGACTTTTGCCGATTGCTATTTCCCAAATGGAATTTACCAAAGAATTGCAGAGATACAACGACATAGAGCAATTGAACGTAATGAGAATATTAATAAAGGATTTTTGATAGAAAACAAAGACCGAGAATATCGAGAACTTTACCGAATGGGAAATCTGTATTGTAAAATCCCGATAGAATAGGTATAATATTTACATTAGTAAGTAAGAATTCGGAGAGTTTATAATGAAAAAGATATTATTTGCAGGATTAATAATGATTGCATCCGTTGTTTGTACAGGCTGTGTTAAAGTTTCCTACGACATTGATATCAATGCAAAAGACAAAGTTACTATTACTGAATCGAAAGCAATAAAAACCGAATTACTTAATACACAAGCTACGGATTTTGAAAAAAAGTTTGCAGAATGTTTTGAAGGCATTGCTCAAAACTATAGAGCAAAAGGTTATGAAGTAAAAGAATACAACGATTTTGACTACAAAGGTTTGTCTATCATAAAGAAAAACGTAGAATTTACAAATGTTGTATCAGCCATGCCGGACGGGTTTGATATCTCAAATAAAAACAATTATTTTAGACGAGAAGTAGGTTTAATCTATACAAAATACAAAATATGCCTTGTGCCAAATAAAAACAAAATGATGAAAGTACAAAGCGGAAATATCCCTGCCAACCTTTATAAATCTTCCACAGAGAAACCGGTTCTTGAATTTTCGATTAAAATCCCGAACAAAGCGTTAAAACACAACGCTGATATGGTTATTAACGACCGAATTTATAAATGGGACTTAACTAATAAAGAAGAACCTGTAATATTTATTGAGTATAAAAAACTCGATTTATCAATTCTTTCGGGAGTTATTTCACTTATCTTAATTGTTGGAGCGGTATTATTCGTAGTATACAAAAATAATCATAATGATGTAGTAAAAGGTTTATAGGAAAGGAATGAATATGTTAGTACAAATTATTATTTTAGCAGTTATTGTAATCGGACTTTACGCAATATATGCAGGACTTATTCAAAAGAAAAACAAGGTGGAAGAAGCTTTTGCAGCTATAGATGTTCAATTAAAGAAGAGATATGATTTAATCCCGAACATATTAACAATTGCACAAAAATATATGGAACACGAACGAGGCTTGATAGAAGAAGTTACTAAATTGAGAACAGAAGTTATGAGCATCAATTCAAGCTATGAAAATATTGACAGAAAAATTGCATTAGACGGACAACTTTCGCAAAAAATGGGACAAATTGCAGTCGCAGTTGAAAATTATCCGCAATTAAAAGCTGACCAAACAATGATTATGGCAATGCAAACTTACAACGAAGTAGAAGAACATATTGCTGCTGCAAGACGCTTTTATAATTCGGCAGCCAATGAACTTAAAAACGCAGTGGAAATATTCCCATCATCATTGTTTGCAAGAATGATGAATATTAAACCGGTAGATTTCTTCAAAGCTGAAGAAAAGGAAAGACAAGCTATTAACGCTGCTGATTTTCTAAAATAAAAGAGTTTAGAATTTTTTAGAGGGGCGAAGCCCATTGGGCTTCGCCCCTCATTCATAAAAAGGAAATAACATGCCAGAAAAATCATACTCCGAAATACGCAAAGAGTTTTATGAGAAATATCAAAAAACAATAGTTCCTGCTGTCAAAAAATTTGACAAAGAAAGAAAAACAAAACTTATAATGGCAATTATTTGCACATCAATACTTTCAATAATTGGAGCCTTGTGTTTTTTGTCACCATTTTTGATTGCCAATAGTCATTCGCAGAAAAATGCATCAAAAGTCTGCGCCATATTCATCGGTTTAGGTTATGGAGTTTGGCATTGGATTAAAAAATCTTTTGAAGGAAAAATCAAAGAACAAATTATGCCAATAGTTTGCTCTTGTTTTGGAAATCTAAAATGGGAAAATTCTGAAAATTCTACTTACAAACACGGTAATGTTTTTAAAGAATCAGGTGTCATTCCGTTTTTTACTAGCGAAGAATATGATGATATTTTTTATGGCAAACACAAGGATGTAAATATAGAGATTATTGAATCGAAGTTTGATGTTAGTGGTGGAAAATCCAGAAGAACAGTTTTTAAAGGGGTTGTTATTAAGCTTGATATGAATAAAAAATTTGACAGCCATACGGTAATTACACCAGATAAAATGCTCCATAATTCTCCGTTGTCAAATTTACGCCACACGACTTTAGAAGATGTTGAATTTGAAAAGAAGTTTGATGTGTTTACAAATGATGAAGTTGATGCAAGATATTTGATTACACCAAGTTTTATGCAACGATTAAAGGATATGAAAACTGCATTTAAAGCAGATAAAGTTCAATGTGCTTTTTATAGGAAATTTTTATTAATAGCACTTTCTACAAATAAAGATTTGTTTTCAGTTTGTTCATTGGTAAAACCAATAGACGATTCTAAACAATATTTTCAAATGTACGAAGAAATCGTTTCAATAATAAAACTTATCGACCACTTCAAACTTGATCAAAAGATAGGTTTGTAGTCATTAATATTGAAAAACTCTTAAAAATGTTATACAATATTATTACAACGTAATAATATTGTATAGAGGTGTATAATGGCGCAATCAAATATTTGTATCAGAATGGACGAAGATTTAAAAAAACAATTTGATTTTTTATGTAATGAATTAGGTTTGACTATGTCAACTGCGATTAATATTTTTGTCAAGAAATTTGTGAGAGAGCAAGCTCTTCCGTTTGCTTTGTCAATCAATGACTATAATGAAGAAACACGAAAAGCGATTGAGGATGTTGAAAATGGTATCGGTTTGAGCAGAACTTTTAAAAGCGTAGACGAATTGTTTAAAGATATGGAATTAACCGATGACTAAATATGTAAATATACAATATACAAACAAATTTAATAAAGATTATAAGCTTGCAATTAAACATGGTTGGGATATCAAAAAGCTTAAAAAAGTTATTGCTTTAATTCAAGAGGGTGTTCCACTTCCTGAAAAATATTTTGACCACGCACTATCAGGAAATTACAAAAATTATCGTGAATGCCACATTGAGTCGGATTGGCTTTTGGTTTATAAAATTGAAAACGAAACTTTAACATTGGTCTTATTCCGTACCGGTTCTCACAGTGATTTGTTTTAGATGATAAGTTTTAACTTCAACCAAAAATCGGGTTGTAGCAATTAAAACCTTGTGTTACTATTAAAGAAATTTGGGGGAATTGATGACAAAAGGTTTATTTATTACATTTGAGGGTGGAGATGGTTGTGGAAAGACTACGCAAATAAATCTCCTTGATAAATATTTGCAAGAAAAAGGTTACAAAACCATGCTTACGCGTGAGCCAGGGGCAAAAGGCTTGGGTGTAAAACTTAGGGAAATCTTGCTAAACTACGATGGAGAAGTTTCACCACAAGCAGAATCTTTTTTGTTTTTGGCTGATAGAGCTCAACACGTTGATTGTATAATTAAACCGGCTCTAAAAGATGGTGTAATTGTGCTTTGTGACCGTCATACAGACTCTACTGTTGCATATCAGGGGTACGGCAGAGGATTGGATTTGGAACAAATTTATAAGCTCAACAGTATTGCTACAAGCGGTTTAAAGCCGGATTTAACTATTGTGCTTGATGTTGACGTGGAAACTTCTATGCAAAGAGTCGGCAAAGAAAAAGACCGTATGGAATCTGCTGGTATTGAGTTCTTTGAACGCGTTAGAAACGGATTTTTAGAAATTGCAAAACAAGAGCCTGAAAGGGTAAAGGTCATAAATTCCTCTGAGTCGATTGAAAATATACACAAACAAATTGTAGAATTGGTTGAGAGTATTTTCTCGACAACGCATGATTAAATGGATTGTCACAGGGATAAATACATTCAGCCTGTAGCTAAAACTCCAAATTAGGTAGTAAAATTTATTAACGATAAACCCGACAAAATAGGGAAAGAAAACCCAACACAACAAAAGGTAAATATGAACATAGAAGAATTAGAACAAGAAGTAAACAAATATAAAAATAATATTGATTTTGAAAGCTTAAACGCAGAACTTTCGGATATAGAAAACAAACTCCAATCGCCAGAAGTTTGGTCAAATCAGAATTTTGCCTCAGAACTTGGGCAAAAATCCAGAGAGATAAAAGAGACTTTAGAAATGTTTGCTCGATGGGATTCAATAATTGATGACGCAAAAACAGCTTACGAAATTGCTGATGAAGAACTTATTGCGGAAAGTGAAACAGCATTAGCAGAACTCGAAAGAGAGTTGGATAAATACGGGATTCAAAAAATGCTTTCCGGAGAGTATGACGAAGCAGATGCATTTTTGTCAATTAATGCCGGAGCGGGCGGAACTGATGCACAAGACTGGGCAAATATGCTTTTGAGAATGTATACGCGTTGGGCAGAAAACAGAGGTTGGAAGGTTGAACTTGTTGATAAATCCGATGGCGAGGAAGCCGGAATTAAATCTGCAACAATAAAAATATCGGGAAAATTTGCTTATGGTTATGCCAAAGCTGAAAAAGGTGTGCATAGGTTGGTTAGAATTTCACCTTTTAACGCAAACGGGAAGCGACAAACAAGCTTTGCGTCTTGCGAGGTTTCACCTATTATACCGGATTACGAAAAAACAATTGTAATCCCTCCTGAGGATTTGGAAGTCGATACAATGCGTTCGGGCGGAGCCGGAGGGCAGAACGTTAATAAGGTTGAGACAGCAGTAAGAATTTTGCACAAACCGACAGGAATCGTTATTAAGTGTCAACAAGAGCGTTCGCAACTTCAGAATAAAGAAAACGCTATGCAAATGCTCGCGTCAAAACTTCTTGAACTTCGCCAAAGAGAGCATGAAAAAAAACTTGCAGAACTCAAGGGCGAAAATTTTGATATCAACTTTGGTTCACAAATTCGCTCTTATGTATTCCATCCGTACAAAATGGTAAAAGACCATAGAACAAGTTTTGAAATGGGCAATGTTGATGCAGTTATGGACGGAGAGCTGGACGGGTTTATAGAAGCATATCTAAAAAGTGTTTAATTGTATTTTAAAAGGAAATATTTATGAAATCTCTCATTTGGAAAGACAAATCTATTGAATTGGTTGAAAAACCATATCCCCAAATAATTGATTCTCGCGATGCGATTGTCAAGGTAACATTGTCGAGCATTTGCACAAGTGATTTACATATTAAACACGGTTTTGTGCCACTTGCAAAACAAGGAGTGACACTTGGGCATGAGTTTGTCGGGGAAATCGTAGAAATAGGCTCAGCAATTCAAAATTTAAAAATCGGAGATAAAGTCAGCGCAAATGTTGAAACATTTTGTGGAGAATGTTTTTTCTGCAAAAGAGGCTTTATAAATAACTGTACAAGTGGTGGCTGGCAACTTGGATGTAAAATCGACGGAGCGCAAGCAGAGTACGTACGCGTGCCGTTTGCAGATATGGGATTAAATAAATTACCCCAAAACGTAAGCTTCCGCAATGCCTTATTTGTAGGTGATGTACTTGCAAGCGGATATTTTGGAGCGGAACTATGTGAAATAAAATCAGAAGATACAATCGCTATAATTGGTTCAGGTCCTGTCGGACTTTGCACAATGGCTAGTGCAAGAGTTATGAATGCCAACACAGTTATCGCGATTGATGTTGACAATAAAAGACTTGAAATCGCAAAAGAACAGGGGCTTGCTGATTATATCCTAAACCCGAACGAATGTGATATTGAAACCGAAATCAAAAATCTAACCTTTGGAAGAGGTGCTGATTGTGTAGTCGAAGCCGCCGGCGGAGAAAATACTTTTGAAATGGCTTGGAAAATTGCAAGAGCAAACGCCATTGTTGCATTAGTCGGAATGTATGAAAAAGCACAAACATTACCACTGCCGAACATGTACGGAAAAAATCTGATTTTCAAAACAGGCGGCGTAGATGCTAGACATTCCGAAAAACTTTTAAAATATATTTTCGAAGGAAAAATAAACACCGATTTTTTAATTACTCAAAGCTTTAACTTTAATGACATAGAACGCGCTTATAAGTTTTTTGAAGAAAAGCCTGAATTTTGTTTAAAAGTTGCACTGGAATACTAATTCGTCTCTAAAACAAAACAAATTGTACCAGTGCAACTTAATTTATGAATCTTATTTAATTATTTAATTTTAAAAGACACATTTGCTACTGCGGTGACTTTTTTATCAATAGACGATGAATCATTTAATCCCATGTCTGAAACATCAGTTGAGTCAACCGGAGTAATTTGATACACGCCCATACGTACTGAACTTATCTTACCTACGCTGTTATGAGTTGCCTTTAGCATAGAAGCGGCTCTGTCTTTTGCATCATTTGAAGCTTTTTCAAGCAATGAGACCTTGAGTTCCGGTAACTTTGAATACGCATAGGATGGTGAATATACGTTCACGTCTACACCTTTGTTAATAAGACTTGAAATATCAATAGAAATTTCTTTTATTAACTCTACATTGTCGGAACTGATTGAATAAGGTTGAGACAAGCAGTAAGATTCAGGAGTGTTTGTATACGCGCCATTATTATCTCTTTTATAATTGTAATAACCGTTTACGGTTTTTCTGTCAACATTTTTAATTTGTTTTGATTTTAAGTAATCTTCCACTATTTTAACCTGTGATTGCATAGCTACGTAAGCTTCTTGTTTAGTTGTACGTTTTGTAACTACATCAAACGTCAAAGTGCCGGAATCAGATTTAACAATCTCATAAGCAGAGCCGGTAACGGAAATAACGTTGTTTGAAATGCTTGTTGCAACCATTTTGGTAGAAACCACTAAACCTAGAGCAATAAGTACACCCAATGAAATAATTTGCAGTTTTTCAATTCGTTCTAACATAAAATCCTCCTACTTATTTATTTTTTTAGATTATGCAATTCCATTAAACAATCTGCATTTTGAACCATGATTTCTATTCTTTTATATACTATATTAAGAAATTCCTTCATGCCAATTTGCTTCTGCTTAATGTTTTTATTCTGGCGTTTTATGTTCCAATTTTTAATTGTTCTTATTAATACATTTGGTTCACTCGCCTTTGTCAGATAATCTTTTGGTGTTGCGGTAGGAACATAGAGCAGCTCTTCAAATGTTGTGCTGAAACCAAATTGTTCTCTTCTATTTGCAACATTTTCTATAACAACTTTGCCGTTGCTGTTTATAGAATTTTTTTCCGGCTTTATAACAACATCATATATGTTATTATCCGCACACTTCTTTTTTAATCCCATAAGCTGTTTATAAAAAGCTTTGAGATGTTCGTGATAATCTAAAGTATTCTCCTGAGGAAAATACTTTGAAGTTTTTAATTTTTCAAAACTACCTTTTTGAACGACTAGTTGTCCAAAGCCGATATTACGGTCGGAATTTACATTGATTGGTTGGATATTCATTTTTTTTACCTTTACACATTTCCTGTTGAACTATTTTTATCATCTTCAAGTTGTTTAAGTTGTTTTGCATCAACTTTTTCATCAACAGTATAATTATTGATTCGTGAAACTTCAATGTCAACATTAACATCTGCATCAACCATCTCAATTTCAGATTTATCAAATTCTTTTATTTTGCCGTCCTCAAATTTTACGGCAACAGAATTGTTTAAAAATTGTATAAAACAAACTTTTCCTAATCCGGTTGGAGTCATAACGGTAGAGCCAACAGGTGGCATACCTTTCGCCGCTTCTATGTAATTTGAATATTCATAGGTAAGACAACATAATAATCTGCCACAGGTTCCGGAAATCTTTGATGGCGCAATCTGCATTCCCTGATCTTTTGCGAGTTTAACGTTTATCGATTCAAACTTTCTTAAGTACGAAGAGCAACAAAATGGTTTGCCGCAAATTCCTGTGCCATCCATTATTGAAGATTCATCACGAACCCCAATATGTCTTAAATCGATTCTCATTCGCTTAAATACTTGCGTCAGGTCTTTCAATAATTCTCTAAAATCGACACGTTCAGGTGCTGTATAGTAAAAAGAGATTTTTCTTTTGTCAAAAGTTATACGGCATTGCACCAAATTCATATTCAGATTGTGTTTTTTAACCAATTCTTTGCATTTAAAATATGATGTTACTTCTTCTTTTTTAAGCTCTTCAAATATCATCATATCTTCGTTTGTCATCACTCGGATAAATTCAAACGGAGTAGGTGTTTTGGGAGATTTTTCAAAAAGTTTTGCAATCTCTGAATTAACCAAAAATGCTTTAAGCACCTCCTCGCCCTTTTCAGTTCTTGCCAGAACAAGCGTGCCCTCATCAAGATTGACGTTATCAGGACATTTCAAAGGAACAAATACATTTTTAAGGTATTTTACGGCGTACTTAATCATATCTTTCTTCCTTTTTTAATTTCCTGTTCATTAATTTTGATAAAACTTCCTGTGGTGTTATATCCGTGTAAACAGCTTCATATATTGCGCTTGAAACCGGAACTTCCAAACCTAGTTTCTCCGCTAAATCACAAACCGCCTTTGATGTTTTAACACCTTCTGCTACAGAACCGAGTTCGTTTAAAATATCGTTAATTTTCTTTCCTTTTCCTAACATTGCACCAACAGTATAATTTCTTGACATTGGGCTTGAACAAGTTGCAATCAAATCGCCCATGCCGGAAAGTCCGTATAGTGTAGACGGATTTGCACCCAATTTGACCGAAAGTCTTACAATTTCTGCCATACCTCTGGTTAGCAATGTGCCCATGCAATTATCGCCTAAGTCCATTGTATGAGCAAATCCTGAAGCAATCGCAATTACGTTTTTCAAACTTCCGCCAAGCTCAACCCCAATAACGTCCGTATTGGTATAAAGTCTGAATTTATTAGGTACATTGCAAGCCTTTTGTACAAATTCGGCGGTTTCTATATCCTCACACGCAACTGATGCAGCAGTCGGTTTGCCTTGCAAAACCTCTTTTGCAAGTGTAGGCCCCGAAAGTATAACGACTTTCTGTTCCGGAAGTACATCTTTAATAACTTCTGACATTCTCATAAGAGTGTTTAATTCTAATCCTTTTGAAGCATTGACGAGAGGGATATTCGGATTAATTCCGGCTGCCTTTAATTGTTCGCAAACAGGTCTTACACCACCGGTTGCGACAACCGAAAGAATAATATCGGCACCGTCAATTGCTTTCTTTAAATCGGAGGTAAATACAACTTTTTTATCAAGCTGAACTTCAAGCGGCTTTGAACAGTGCTTGTTGACAATTAAATCCTCGTTCAAATCACATTCTCTACCCCAGATGACAATATCTTCAAAGTTATCATTCAAAAGCCAAGCAAGAGTTAATCCCCAACAACCGGGTCCAAGTACCGTTAATTTCATAGTTCACCCTCCTAATTAATACAATTATACTATAAAATCGGCTAAACTCTTTTTCTATTGTAAATATTTGTAAAATTTTAAGCAAATTTTTTAAAGTAATATTTTTTGTATATATAAGGGATATTTAGAGATGACAAACACTATTAGTAATAATTTTGAGATGAAACAGTATGTGAAAATACCGACAACAACGGATTTTTCTAAAGATTTTGTGTTTAATTTTTCACAAACAACTCCTCAAACAACAACAGCCGCAGCAATTCAACTATGGGATACCGACTTAAAAGCTTTGTTACAAAATTCAACAGAGCAAATGGGTATTTCATCGTATTCTTTTTCCAAATTGAAAGATGATAATACAGCTATTGCAAAATCACAAAAACATCTATTCGATTTAATGAAATATTACGAAGGCGACAGATACTATTATTACGAAGCCATTACAACACCATATAAAGACAAGTACGGGAACAATACTTGCGGGTTTGGCGAACTGACAGACAAACCGATGACTTCTCAGAAAGCATACGAAACGATGTGCAATAAACTTGCAACTGCTTCATCCGAAGTTAAAAATGTTTTAAACAAAAAAATTGGCAAGGGAACTTATGAAGCATTGCCAAATTCTATCAAAGAAGCTTTAATTGATTTGTGTTATAACAAAGGTCTTAGCAAAATCAGTACTAACTCAGCATTGCTTTCCGCTATTAAATCAAAAGATTATTCTGGCGTTATTAAAAGTGGCGTCTATGTTTATTCCGGAAGAAGTGATGCAGAAAAGGTCGAAGATGCCGGATTATGGAGAAGAAGTTTAAACCGAGCAATTTTAGCAATGCGAGATTTGGAAGGCAACGAATTACAACAAGCTAAACAAGAAATTGAAAATATTTACAAAAAAGCTCTGGCTTGCCACAAATCTAACAAGATTTCAACTTTAGAATTAGAAAAGATTTACGAACAATATAAATACGGCAAAATTTCTTCTAGACCTATAAACGCAGAATCGTACAAAATCAAAATTGATGAAAGTTTTAAAGGTAAAGGCTTATTGAGCGTTGCTCAAAGCGCATATAAAGCTCTGGGTGAAACAGACACTACTTTTGAAAAATTTTATGCAGAACTAAAGAGAATTAACAACAATCCTGAAGCAATAAGGATTGGACAAGAACTAAAAATACCTTATGTAAAAGCTAATCAAGCAATGCCAAAGGTTGAAAATTTTGTTGCGAATAAAATAGAGAGCAACCCCGAAGAAAAAACGGAAGAATCGGGATTCTTCACTAAAATATGGGGTGGAATTAAAAAAGTCTTAAATACAATCGGAAACTTTGTTAAAAACATTTTTTGCGGAAACGAAAAAGGTGCGGATGCGTCAGATGCAAATACTCCATTTAAAAAAATGCTTAAAACAGCTGCCATCAAGCAAGAAGGCGAATTTCAAATCGTAAGTCAAGAATATAATATCAAAAAAGGTGATACCTTGTGGAGTTTGTCAAGAAAATTTGGTACATCAGAAGAAATAATTTGTAATGACAATGAAATAGAGGACAAGCACGTAATTAAAGCCGGACAGAATATTCAAATTCAGAAATTGGGATATAAAGTCAAGAAAGAAGACAATTTAGCAAAAATTGCCGAAAAATTTGGATTAAACAAAGAAATAATTATGGATCTAAACAACATTGAATCAGAAGAATCCATTAAAACAGATGAAATTCTTGAAATTCCGGGGTTTGTTTATAAGGTTCGTCAAGGCGATACTTTAACAAAGATTGCACAAAACGTAGGAGTTGAATTAGATAGTTTGATAAAGATTAACGGACTTTCTGATGGCAAAATTTACCCAGAGCAAAAAATATTTATTGTTTACAACAACTCAGATTATGCCGTCTCTAAAGACAAAAAGAAAGTAGTAGTTGATGAAACTACAAATACAAAAACTGAAATCATTGACATGAGCAATAATGCCAAACTTGCAAAACGACCTTTGTTGCAACAGAAACAAAGAGTCAACGGACAAGTCATCGCTACTCACAAAGTATTTGAACCTCAAAAATCAGGCAAACTTTCAGGAAAAACAATTATAATAAACGCAGGACACGGATATTCACAAGCTGGCATTGATTCGGGGGCGATTGGAAGCGATAATGTTGATGATGAATGGCTTGTTAATTATGATAATGCAATGCGTTTAAAAGACAGGTTATGCGCTCAAGGAGCAAAAGTTATATTTTTGCAAGGTCACGTAAACATTATTACGAAAGAATTACAAAAGAAAAAATATAAAGCCGATATGTTTATTTCCGTCCATGTAAATTCACATACCAAACCGACTCAGGATCGAACCCAAATCTATTCCTATATAGGCTCTCGCTGTATAAGTACGCAAAGCAAAAAACTTGCATCTACTATGGAAAAGAATTTTGATAATTGGATTCCAAAACATGAAAAAATATCTAAAAAAGACGAGTTTGTATATGATGGCAAAAAGGATTACGCACAAACAAAAGAGGAAGATTATGCAGTTCTCAGAGACTCTGAAAAATATCAAAACATTCCATCTGTGCTTTGGGAAGTTGCATTCATGGTTTCGCCAAAAGGTAGAGAAAGGCTTGCTAACCCTACATTAATGAATAATTACTCAGATATCATGGTGCAATCAGTTTTAGAATATTTTAACTAAAGCTTCGACAAGCTATTAAGAACTTTTCTCAATACACCGCAGTTTTTCTTCAAAACTTCTTGAGCTTGTTCCCTATTCATATTGCATTTAAGCATAATAATTGCTGTTTTTACACTCCAACCGCATTCAAGAAGAGTTTGCAGGGCATGAGAATTATTTACATCCGCAATCTCTGCAACAATTCTTATTGCACGGTCTTTTAACTTTTCATTGGTTGGCATCAAATCAATCATAAAATTTTCATAAGTTTTGCCAATCTTAATCATCGCACCGGTTGAAAGCATATTAAGAACCATTTTTTGAACAGTTCCTGCCTTCATTCTGCTAGAGCCTGCTATAACTTCCGGTCCGGCTTCTACGCAGATACCCAATCCGGCTTCTTCTAAAATCAATGCCTTATGATTACAAGTTAACGCGATTGTTTTGCAATTAACTTTTTCTGCCTGTGCAAGTACACCCAACAAATACTTAGGATTTCCGCTTGCAGAAATTGCTACGCAAACATCTTTATCCGTAAGAATTTCGGCATCTTTTTCTCCAAGTTCAAAATTATCCTCTGCACCCTCAACGGCTGTTCTTATTGCGCAATCTCCACCTGCAATAATTCCGGTTACCATATCAGAAGACACACCAAAAGTCGGCGGGCACTCAGAAGCATCAAGAATCCCTAATCTACCGGAAGTTCCTGCGCCGAAATAATAGAGTTTTCCCCCCACAAGAAACTGTTTTGCAATAATATCTATAGCTTTTGCAATATTAGGCGCTTCATCCTCTATAGCGAGCGCTACAAGCTTATCTTCTTCATTGATTTTTCTGACAATATCAATTGTTGAAAGCAAATCAATGTTTTTCGTATTCTCATTTCTATACTCTGTAATAATCTCACTCATAACACACACGCTCCTTTCAAACCACTTCATCTTCTTAAGGAAAATCTTTATTATTTTTTGCCTACTCGTTTTTATTTACTTTAAGACAAGAGTGATTTATATGATTTTACTAATTAAACTTGCCATTTCTATAGCAGATTTTGCGGCATCAGAGCCTTTGTTACCAGCTTTTGTTCCTGCTCTTTCTATAGCCTGTTCAATATTATCAGTAGTCAATACTCCGAAGATTACAGGTACTTCGGTCTCTAAACTTACGGCAGCAACACCCTTTGAAACTTCTGCACACACGTAATCGTAATGAGATGTTGAGCCTTTAATAACGGCACCCAATGCGATTACTGCATTATACTTACCTGACTTTGCTGTCTTTTTTGCAAGAAGAGGAATTTCAAAAGCCCCGGGACACCAAACCACATCAATATTTTCTTCCTTTGCTCCGTGACGTTTCAATTCATCGAGCGCGCCTGATAAAAGTTTTGAACTTATAAATTCATTAAAACGCGAAACAATTATACAAAATCTTTCATTTGTGACTGTTAGTAATCCCTCAAAAACTGACATATTCCTTCTCCTTAAAATCGTGTACACTTATTATACATGACTTTTTATGAAAAATCAAAAAAATGTTCTAGTTCAATACATATAAAACTAAGCCGCCTTTTCTTTGAGTGTATAGATTGAAGTGGGGGAAAGGGGGGGGGATGGGAGGAAAGGTATGGGCTTGGCATGAGACTACGGAGAAAAGGGAATAGGGTAATAAGGAAATAAGGAAATAAGAGGTTTTAAACAAACCCGTCATCCTGAAAGCGTAGAAAATAAGGATGTA
>CAZCZF010000012.1:0-34584 GCA_964503025.1 uncultured Vampirovibrio sp.
ATATTTACATTATATAAAAGGAAGTCACGGAATGCCATGACTCCCTTCTTTATATAAAGGGCAAGCTAAACGCCGCCCTTTACCGCCTTCAATCTCTCGGAAACATATCCTCTAAACTTAGTATTTAATCACACCAAGTGGATCTGGGCGGCGCAATATAATTATCTAATTTCAATCTTATTGCTTTTTGAATGTTCTGTTTTTTGTTTCGGGACTTTGATTGTTAAAATACCGTCTTTGTATTCGGCTTCCGCGTCTTGAGATTTTACGGGTTGATCGAACGATATTGTTCTTTGGTATCTACCGTATCTAAATTCGCATGTATGGTATTTTTCATTCTTTTCTTTTTCTTCTTTTTGTTCCTTTTCTTCTTCGATTTCGGCGGTGATGGTCATAAAATCATTATCTAATTCTACGTCTATATCATCCTTTTTTACCCCCGGAAGTTGAACTCTTACTTTATATTCGTTATCGTTTTGCTTAATTTCAATCGCAGGACGCCAAATAGAATTCTTCTTGATAGTAAGAGGATTAGAAAAATTCGGGTGCAAAAAAGTGTCTCTCAAAAAATTGTTTAGTTCGTTGTGGATACTGTCAAAGTATAATTCAGGTTCTCTTAGCATTAGTTCTGTTTTCATGTAAATATCTCCTTTTGATTACTCTCATAATATAAATGAGAGCAAGGCAAGTTACATTAGACAGAGTGGCTAGGTAAATTATGTAAATTTGTTATTATTCGTTTGAAGCAAAGTTTTGTAAATAAAGCTGCAAGTCTGTAATTCTTGAGGTTAGCGTTACGATTGCGTCATTCATCTCTGCTTCCAGCCTTTTTGCTCCCTTAAAACTTGTATGGAAGAATAAAATTGTGGAAACACCTTTTGTCAAAGAGTTTTTTAAATTGACAATTTTATTATAAATTGCAGGGTCTATGATTTCTTTGTTTTCACACATTGTAGTAAAAATATCACCAAACCACCATTGTACTTCTTCTACATTGTTCATTTTGAGACCTTTGCGCGCTTTTTTTAAGTACATTAGAATTTGTGAATATACTTGTTCCAGTTTTTGTTTCTTTTCCGGTAGAAATTTTCTAAAATAGTCCATTGTTTGATAGTATCCGATTTCAATTAATTTTCTGCGTTCATCCTTGTTAAGATTAAAATCTGCAAAGAATACATCGCCCGTATTTATTCTAATGCAATCATATCGGTCATTTTGCCCGTAAAGTTCTGTTACAAAATCTGTTGCAATATCGGTTACACAACTATAAATTGTGTTAATAAAAGAAATCGGATTATTCTCATTTTTGCTGTAATCGCCTTCTAATCTAAACTCCAAAATACGACTTTTTGATTGTTTTACAGTTTCGGAAAGTCGCCACATTGGAGAAGCTTTTTGAAGGTCACCATCTACTAAATATGAATCTTTGAACTTATAAGGAGCCATCAATCCCGGCATGCTGGAAGAAATTTTGATTGCTTGTGCAATCTCAAAATTCGGAGTTTCAGATACGGAAAATTCTTGTGAGCAAAACTTTGTAATATTGGTGGTTATGATAACAAGTTTTTTGTCCAAATCGATAAACTCAATGTTTTTATTTCTTACTTTTTCGTTTTTTCTGGCTAATAATTCATTCAGCCAATCCAAAAAAATTTCGCCCTTGCTCAAGGCAAAAGATTTCCCTAATCCTAGGTGAATATCTTTGAAAAGGTCAAAGTTAACTTTCATGAACAAGCTTTCGAGTTCATAAGATTTGTACCCCGAAGCAACTAAAGCGGCAATAATTGAGCCAACTGATGAACCGCCGATTATGTCATATTCAATTCCCAACTCTTCTAATGCTCGAATAGTACCAATATAAGCCATTCCTCTGATTGCGCCGCCACCGAATAAACACGTATATTTTAACGGATTAGTCATAATAACAAAATCTCCAAAGTTTGTTCTTCTTATTTACTCCTTGTAAACCTCTTCTTTATTGTATAACAAAAAATATTTATTATGGTATAATGAGTTTGAAAAATTATACGTTAGAGGAGCTAAACGGAGATGGGATTGACATTAGCAGAAAAGATTATTTCAGAACACGCAGGAAAAGAAGTGCATGCAGGAGAACTTGTTATATCAAAGGTTGATGTAACAGCGGTTCAAGACGGAACAGGTCCTCTTACTGTTCAAGAATTTAAAAAATTAGGTAAAAAAGAGCTTAAAAATCCGGAACGAACGATTCTTTTTATTGACCACGCATCTCCAAGTCCGAGAAAGGAGCTGTCTAATACGCACAGGGTGCTAAGAGATTTCCATAAAGAATACGGCGCAGTACTTTCTGATGTCGGAGCTGGAGTTTGTCACCAAAGATTGATTGAAACATTCGTTAACCCAGGAGAAGTTTTAATTGGAGCAGATTCTCATACTTGTACATCAGGCGCACTAGGTGCTTTCGCTACTGGCATGGGGTCTACAGACGTAGCTGTCGGAATGGCACTGGGTAAAACTTGGCTTAAAGTTCCGGCAACATTTAAAATTGTTGTAAACGGTAGGTTTAAGTCAGGTATTTGTTCAAAAGATTTAATGCTCCATCTTATCGGGTTAATTGGAGCTGACGGTGCAACGTATAAAGCGTTAGAATTTTGCGGAGAAACAATTGACAATATGTCTATGTCAGAAAGGTTTACGCTTGCAAACATGGCAGTTGAAGCAGGTGCAAAATGTGGACTTTTCGTTGCTGACGATAAAACAAAAGCATTTTTGGAATCACGTGGCAGAGGTGATAAGTTCAGACAGATTTTGCCTGATGATGACGCAAATTATGAAAGAATTATTGAAATTAAAGCAGAGGATGTTCCGCATACGGTTTCTTGTCCTCATACCGTTGACAATACAAGAGTTGCGAGTGAACTCAGTGACATCAAGGTAAATCAAGTATTTGTCGGAACTTGTACTAACGGAAGAATTGAAGATTTACGCGTTGTTGCTGAAATATTAAAAGGAAAAACGGTTCATCCTGATGTAAGAATGTTGATTTCACCTGCTTCAAAAGATGTATTTAAACAAGCACTAAAAGAAGGCTTAATTGATATATTTGTAGATGCAAATGCTGCAATCTTAGCTCCCGGTTGCGGACCTTGTGTAGGTGTTCATGCCGGAATATTGGGTGATGGAGAAGTTTGTCTTGCAACGCAGAATAGAAACTTTCAAGGCAGAATGGGTAATACAAAAGGATTTATTTATTTAGCATCTCCGTTTGTAGCAGCTCACACCGCCTTAAAAGGCTATATAAATGCAGGTGAATAGATTTCAAGTTCTCTTATACAGTTGCTTATTCATCTACTTACTTATTCACATTCTTAAATAGTTATAGTAATATATTGTTATGAAGAAAAGAATTTTAGGGACAGTTTGTTTTTTAGCGGTATGCGCGATTTTTAATTCGCATTATGCTGTGGCAGCTCCGTCGGGTGCATTTGGAGAACACTATAATGCGGCGCAAAATTATTTAATGCAAAATCAGTATTCATCATCAATTGTTGAATTTAGAAAAGCATTAAGGATAAATTATCTTGATAACTCTGCTCGTATAGGGCTTGTAAACGCTTATTTGGCAAGGGCTACTTATTATGCAAATCAAGAGAAAAATTATGAAAAAGCCGCAAATGACTTTAGGAGTGCGATTTTTTACTTGAGAATTTATCCGACAAAAGAGCAAGCGGTTCAAAATTCAGCCGGCATGATAACTTCTGCAACGGAAAATTTGAATCAATGTTTGAAAGTTACAAGCTTTGATACAACGGCAGGTTCCAGATATAAAAAGGCGGAAGCTTTAAGAGCTGCCGGCAATTTCTCTGCTGCAGCGTATGAATTTTCACGGGCTGCGCAGAGTGAAAAACTTGCAGCTGATGCGAATATGCAAGTTGCAGATTTATTAAAACTATTGGGAAATGAAACTCGTTCGGCAGATTATTATAAAACAGCTATGGATTTGAATCCGAACAACGGAATTCTTCGCATGAAATATGCAAGAACGTTGGATAAATTGGGTAGATACGACGAAGCTGTAAGCCAGTATAATGAAGCACTTGCAAATTCTAAAGGTGATATGGAAATTCTTTATGCCTTGGAAAGAATTTATTTAAAAAAGCTTGCACAAACTCCAAGTGACGCGGAACTTAATGCGAATATCGGCGCTATAAAACAGGCGCAAGGTGATTTTGAGACAGCATTAAGTTATTACGGAAAAGCTGAACAAATTAACCCTTCAAATGTAACAACAAGATTGAATGTGGGTACTTTATATCAGCAGAAAAAACAGTATCAAAAAGCTATTCAAGCTTATGATTCGGTGTTAACTTTATATCCAAACAATACTCAGGCGCTTTTATACAAAGCTCAGGTTTATAAAGAAATGGGTGATGGAAAGACAGCAATGGGATATTATAAGAAAGTTTTGGCGATTGACCCTGCAAATTCTATCGCAAAAGAAGAAGTTAATATAGTTATGAAAGATGCATTACCGCCAAATGAATATATAAGCTATCTTGTACAAAATGGAAATAGTGATGATTTGTATAATTTTGCGTACAAACTTCATAAAGAAAATAAAATTGATGATGCGGTAAATGCGTATAAAGCAGTGATTGACAAAAATCCATCAAAGGTTGATGCTTATGTGAATTTGGCAGTGTGTTACGCGTCAAAAGAAGATTATACTAACGCTGTTCGCGTGTTAAATTCAGCAAAAGATAAATTCCCGATGAATAATTTGGTTTTAAAAACTCTTCAAGATGTGCAAAAGGATTTTACGTCAACAAAATTGGCTGCAGCCTCTGCAAGTTATGAAAACAAAGATTATAAGCGCGCAGCTCAACAATATTTGGCGATTAATCCTGCAACAGAAGATTCAATGCTTGGAGCAGCTGCTTCATATCAAGCATTGGGAGATTATAACAGCGCGATAGAATTTTATAAAAAAGCTGAAAATATTAATCCGAATAATGCAGAAACGCCATATTATATTGGGTATTTGTATTCTGAACAACAAAACTGGGGATTGGCTGAAACATATTTGAAAAAAGCTCTGCAAAAGAATCCGCAATCAGAAGCAAAAGAACTTCTTGCTTACGTTACTCAAAATGGCTCTGTTTCTATATTGAACGAAGGCATTGATTTGTTTGAAAAAAATAATTTTCAAAATGCTCTTATAAAATTTAACGAAGTTTTGAAAAAAGAAGCGACAAATGCATACGCGTATTACTATCGTGGACTGATTTATGATGAACAAAAACAACCAAAGCTTGCAATCAGTGATTATCTAAATGTTCTGAAATATTCAAACGAATTTCCGATTGCTAATTACATGCTTGCGGTTGATTATGATACTCTGGCTAATTACAAAGAAGCCTATAAGTACTATCAACAATTTGCTTCCGCATATACAACAGATGACGAGTATTTACAGTATGCGAAATCCAGAATGGAAGAAC
The DNA here is from genome assembly GCA_964503025.1 of uncultured Vampirovibrio sp. Taxonomy (GTDB): domain Bacteria; phylum Cyanobacteriota; class Vampirovibrionia; order Gastranaerophilales; family Gastranaerophilaceae; genus CAG-196. Next base: position 5,481 of record CAZCZF010000012.1, read on the forward strand.
TAAAAGGGGTAAACTAGTTAGTTATTCCCTCTCCTTATAGGAGAGGGTTAGGGTGAGGTGAATATGAAGGGAAACATGGTTGGCTGAAAGTAAAACTACTAATGTAAAAACGCTGATATCAAGCAGGGTTTCACTTGCTCCAATGGCGGGAATAACTGATTATGTGTTGCGTTCTCTTGTGAGAGAATACTCGAAAAGTTGTCTTTTAACTACGGAGATGATAAGTTCAGAGGCGTTAACTCAGGTTAAAGATACAGATATTGTTGCAAGAGATGAGAACCATTCACCTATTTCTTATCAGCTCAGCGGACATAAACCAAAGATGATTGCAGAATGTGCAAAATATTTGCAAAAGTATGCTGATATGGTTGATATTAACATGGGTTGTCCCGTAAATAAGGTAGTGAAGGGTACAGACGGTTGTGCTTTGATGAGAAATGTTGAACTTGCAGAAGAAATTGTACGGACAGTTAAGTTGGAAATTTCAATTCCATTAAGTGTAAAATTTCGCTTAGGGTATACGTTTGATGAATTGAATTTTGTAGAATACGGTCAAAGAATGCAAGAAGCAGGTGCTGATTTTATTACGATACACGGTAGAACTCGCTCTCAGATGTATGGTGGCAAAGCTGATTGGAAGAAGATTGCGGAGCTAAAACGCAATGTTGATATTCCTGTTTTTGCAAACGGTGATGTTGTTTCTATAGAAACAGCAGTACAGTGTCTTGAATACTCGGAAGCAGACGGGGTTGCAATCGGACGCGGAGCTTTGGGTGATCCATCTCTTTTATATAGAGTAGAGCGCTATTTGAATACCGGTGAATATTTACCCCCGCCAACGTTAGAAGAAAAAATTGAAACCCTAAAACGTCATTTGCAAAAGGAAGTAGAATTTCGCGGTGAAAATGTTGGGGTGAAATTCTGTCGTAAATTTTTCCCTTATTATGTAAACGGTTTCCAAGGCGCTTCAAGAATGCGTGGCGAACTTGTTTTGATGGACGATTTGAAAGAAATATTTAAAAAATTAAATAGTATTAAAGTTACTGTCTAAGTCCTGAATACCAATCGCGCGCAGGCATTTCTTTTTTGCCTTCCGGTTTAACTTTGATTAGTCGCAAAAGTCCGTTTCCGGTTTGAATGTCGACGCCGTTTTTAGAAACTTGTGCAAATTCGCCAATCGAACATTCCGAATTTTCTTGGAGAGGTTCTGTTTCCATAACTTTAATTATTTTATCGTTGTGTATGAAAAATGCTCCAGGGCATTTGTAAACTCCACGAACTAAATTGTGAATTTCTTGCGCTGACTTATTCCAATCAATTTTGCATTCTTCTTTTTGTAGTTTGTCAGCAAAGCATACTCCTTCCTCGCATTGCGGAGTCGGCTTAAGTGTTCCTTCTTTTATTCCCAAAAGAGTTTTTTCTAAAAGTTCCGGAGAATTGGTTGCACATAGTTCAAACAATTCAACACAATTCATGTTTTCTGTAATTTCAATCGGATACTTCATACAAATATCACCGCAATCCAAGCCAAGTTCCGTAATCATTGTGCAAATTCCGGTTTCCTTGTCTCCGTTAATAATTGCACGTTGTATCGGATTTGCACCTCTGTATTTAGGTAAAAGTGATACGTGCAAGTTGATTGTCTCGTATTTAGGAATATCCAAAACTTCTTGAGACAAAATTTGCCCGAAGGCGAAAGTAACGAAGAAATCAGGTGTCAACTCTTTTAATGCATTAATGATTTCAGGCTCTTTTCTAATTGATTTTGGCTGAAAAACTTTAATATTGTGTTCAAGCGCAAATTGTTTAATTGGACTTGGAGTAAGTTTATGTCCTCGCCCTGAAGGTTTATCCGGCTGTGTAACAACAGCAAGAACATTAAATTTATCGGAGTTATAAAAATGTTCCAAAGATTTTAAACCAATATCAGGCGTACCCCAAAAAACAATATTTATCATTCTTCTTCTTTTCCTTTAGCCAGTTTTTCTTCAAGCAGAACTTTTATTTCTTCTTCAAGTTCCGGCTCATCGAGGAGTTTTTCTACTTGAAGAGGAGGAAGATTGTATTTTTTTAACACTTCTTCTGCTTCAAAACGATTAATAACGTGGTCAACAAAAAGCACACCGTTGAGGTGGTCAAACTCGTGCTGAATTGCTCGTGCAAGCAGTGTTCCGTCTTTTGCTTCCAATACAAAAGAACGTCCATTTCTATCAAGAGCCTTAATCATAACATTTGCATATCTTTTTACATCTGTGAATGCTTCCGGAAAACTTAAGCAACCTTCGTGGCTGATAATCGCACCTGATTTTTTTATGATTTTCGGGTTAATGAATACCATTGGATTTAATGGCTCATTTCCTGTCGATGTATCAATTACAAATATTCTGTAATTCTCGCCGATTTGTGGTGCTGCAAGTCCTACACCATTTTGCGCATACATTGTATCTAACAAATCTGCGACTAGATTTTTAACTTTTTGCGAAACTTTGTGAACTTCTTTTGATGGTTCTCTTAAAGAAGGTTCTCCATATCTTACAACTTTTCTTATTGACATAATTTAATCCTCTTAGTATCAGTATATCATAAAAATTATGTTACTTTTTTAGAATCCAAAAATCTTTTTGGAATAAAACTAAGAACGGGATAAGTTCTAATCTACCGATTAACATATCGAAAATTAGAATCAATTTTGTAATGCAATTTAGGGATTCAAAATTTCCCATCGGTCCAATTGAGCCAAACCCTGGTCCAATGTTTCCAACTGCACTTACAGCACCAGTTAATCCGATTATCGGATTTTGTTCCAGTATTGCAATTGCGAGTGCGGAAAATGCAAGGATTACAAAATAAAATGCTACAAACATCAATGTCTGATCAAGTACTTCTTTGGGAACGGAGTAGTTTCCTATTTTAATGTTGCACACTGCTTTTGGGTGAAGTATTTTTATCATTTCGGTTTTCATGATTTTGAAAATAAGCAACCATCTGACTACTTTTAAACCGCCACCCGCTGAACTTGCGCAGCTTCCGATTAGCATAATAACAAAAAGGAGAATTTTGCTTGTGTAATCCCATTTTGTGTAATCCACGCTACAAAAGCCGGTTGTCGATATTAATGATGAAATATTGAAAAATGCGTGTGTTATACTATCGGATAAATTATAGTTCATGTTGAAAAATAACGATAAACTCAACAATATACCAATTATAACAACTGCTTTTAGATATGTTTTAAATTCTTCATTTTTGAATAAAATGAGAGGATTCAGCTTGCTCAATGCTCTGTATTGCAGGTTGAAATTTGTGCCGGCAATAAACATAAAAAATATTGTAATCCAACAAATTGTATTGGAGCGTCCGATAAAAGAACTACTGTTGGGTGAAAGTCCTCCTCCAGAAATTGATGATAAGGTGTTGCATATTGCATCAAACCATTCCATACCGTTTGCTTTTAAAAGGATTATTCCTAATAATGTAAAACCTGCGTATACTTTCCATAGGGCTGTTGCCGTATTTTTAATTCTTGGTGTGAATTTATCTTCTGTAGGCCCCGGAGCTTCTGCAAAAAACATTTGTCGTCCTGCGATTGCGAATTGCGGTAAAATTGCGATAACTAACACGATTATTCCCATACCACCAAGCCATTGCGTAAATGAACGCCAGAAAAAAAGTGTATGTGGATAATCGTAATGAGTTAAAATTGTTGCTCCCGTGGTAGTAATTCCTGATGTCGCTTCAAATATTGCATCAATTGGGCTGAAACCAAAAAACAGGTATGGAATTGATGCGAGAATTACCGCAAATATCCAAGAAAAAGTGACTACACACAAACCTTCCGATTTTTTGATATCGTTTATAGATTTGATCTGCGATGTTTCTTTAACAATTTCTTTTATTGTTATTGATGTCATAAACGCAATTATTCCTGTGATAAGAAACGGAATAATTGCGTTTGTTTCGTGATAAAAAAATGCTACTAAAATCGGCAGTAACAGAATTAAACTAAAGTACATAATCGTAAGAGAGAATGAATATGCAAGGTATGTTAATCTCATTCAAGCTCCTCGAAAAATTTTCTTATTATCGGTGCATTTTCACTGGTTGTAAAGATAATTAAGCTGTCTCCGCCCATAAGTTGTGTTGCACCGTTTGGAATAATAATTCTTTTTCTGCGTTGTATAACTCCGACGATTGCTTTTGCCGGCATTCTTAACTCCATAATTTTTTTATTTGGATAATTTTCCGGAATTTCTATAACAAGAACTTCGCCTTTTCCTTGCTCAACCGTTGCAAGTATGCCAATATTTGTGTCTTTAATATTGTTTTTAATTTCGTTTAAAGCTGCCGTTCTTGAGGAAATTGTAATATCAATTCCGACTCGCTCAAATAATTCAACATTTGTGTTTTTTGAAACTCTTGAAATAACCCTTTTTGCGCCCATGTGTTTTACCAAAAGTGAGCATAAGAGGTTCTTCTCATCATTGTTTGTAACACTTACCACAACGTCGGAAGCTGCAATATCTTCTTCGTTTAATAGTTCCAAATCTGTTCCATCGCCGTTGATTATTAAAGTATTATTCAATTCTTGTGACAAGTATTCGCAGCGTTTTGTATCTTTTTCAATAATTTTCAAATTGAGCTTCAAATCTTCAAGATTTTTGGCAAGCTTTAAACCTACATTGCCACCGCCAATAATTGTTACGCTTTTTACAAATTCTTTCTCATGGAAGAAACGACCTGCAAGAATATCCAGCGAATGTGAAAGTCCCATAAATATAACTTTGTCGTCTTCGTGCAAAACAGTTTCACCATTTGGAATAAAAAGTTCGCTGTCTCTTGTAATGCCTACAATAAGCGTATCCTTTGGGAAATCGCAATTTTTAACCATTTGATTAACTAAAATTGATTTATGTGCAATTTTGTATTCCAAAAGCCTTGCTCTGCCATCAGCGAAATGTTCTACATCCAGAGCTTTGGCAACAGTAATTATTTTATAAATTTCTTGAGTCAAAAGTTCTTCCGGCCAAATTACGTTATCTACGTAAAAATCACAGTTGTATTCGGCATCTTTTGTTAAGCCTAAAGATGACTTGTACTCTTCCTTTCTGACAAAACATATTGTTTTTACATTGCTTGTTCTTTTTGCGGTAAGGCAAGCAACGATATTCAATTCATCAGAAGTTGTGCAGGCAATAAAAACGTCGGCATCTTTTATGGAAGCTTGTTTTAAGACATCAATGCTTGACGCATTTCCGGAAATAAATCCAACGTCAAGCTTATTAAAAGCATCTACTTTGTTCTGCTCATCGTCTATAACTGTGATATCATTTTCCGTATAAAGTGCTGAAGCAACCATTAATCCAACTTCATTAGCACCAAAAATAATTATCTTCATAGCAGTTATTTAACTCCAAAATTGGGTTAAAGTCAAATTCCTTAAAAGTGCTAAACTCCCAAGATATAGAAGCCGGTGGTCACAATCAAAATTGATATTATCCTAATTGTTTAAATGTTGCAATAATTTTACCAACAAGGATTAATTCTTCTACGGATTTGCCGCTGATAGTTCTCACTCGGTATTCAGGGTTGTCCGATTTTATAATTATTTCATCAAGGTTTTTGGAAAGTCTTTTAACAAATACTTCATTGTTGTAGCAAAATACATAAATTTTGTCGTCTTGAATTTGATTTCCGTCCCAATGCTCGACGATTAAACGATCACCGTTGTCAATTGTCGGAGCCATACTGTTTCCAGATGCATTAATCATTGAATAGGTTTTATTTTGGGAAAAATTGTTAATCATTGAAACAGGTATTGCAAGCTTTGTTTTTTCGTTCGAGAAAATAAGATTTCCGTTTCCGCAGCTCGCAAAAACATCTGAATAATAGTCAATGTATGTAATATCCGATATTGGATTTAGAACATTAATGTGAAAATGCTCTTCAACGCGTTTTAGTTCGCTAACCGTAACTTCACTTGCATTCTTGATTCGGTTGCTGATAGTTTGTCGCGTTATTCCAAGACTGTCTGCAAGCATAGTTTGATTGACTGCTGTGCCCGTTTGTTCGGATATTAATATTATTAGTTCATCTAATTTCATCGTTTCACCAATATAAAAATAATACTTGACATTTGTATCATAATATCTTACAATAAGATGCAAGATGTCAACTATCAATTGATATTTAAACATATATTTGCTTATATGTCAACGTTTATTATGTTGGGAATTTATTGGGAAGAGGTTTTGTAATTATGGGTTACAGATACAATGTATCATGCAGTGAAACTATGTCAAAAAACTGGACGCCAACGGCAATCGATTGTTATAAATTGGGGTGCGCTTGCTCTAAATGTAATTTGTACAAAATATATTTTGAGAAAGCAGATTCTCGGTGTCGCATGAAATATACCGTAATTGAACTTGTCAGGAAATTGGGAATTCCAAAGGAGGTAGAAGAATGAGCGGATTTTCAAGTATTGAAAATGGTAAAAAAGGAGGCAGACCTGTATATAACAAAGAAACAAGAATTTCTTTGCCAAACATAGAGTTTGTAATACTAACTCCTAATCAGTATGGCTCATTGATTGAAAAATATGGTTTTGAGCTTTTAAGGAAGGCTCTTTTAATTCTTGAAGATTGGCTAAAAACGAGTCCGCAAGGAGAAAAGTACCGTGGCAAAAATAATTATGCGCACTTTAGAGCTGATGGTTGGGTAATTAATTCTGCAAAATTAGCGGAATAAAATTGTCGGGTTGTTGTCAAAATGCTAAAAATCTATATTTTCTATAGCGTATCCGTTTATTTTAATATGTTTTTTGGCATTTTGAAAAGCTGCTTCAGTTGAGTCGTCATAATACACGTTATGATTAACAAATTCCAGAGCGCCAAAATCTGCAATATTACAGTTGGTAAACACAGCGTCTCCTTGTATTCTTTTAAGGTTTGATAAACTATTTATTATACTCCAGTTAAAATTGGCATTGCCACAAATTTCTTGTAGTTTGTCTAATTTTTTTAAGGTGCAATTTAGAGCAAAGTTTGCATTGCCACCGATTTTTTTTAATTCGCCTAAGCTAATAATATTTGATTTACTGAAATTTGCGTTACCGCCAATTATTTTCAGTTTGCCCAAATTTTTAACACTTGAGTCGCTAAAATCTGCATTTCCACCAATTTCTTCCAAGTTTTGTAGGTTTGTTATCGGAATGTTTGAGAATTTTGCAGAATTCTTGATTTTCTTTATTTTATAAAAATTTTCTTTTACAAATTTTACATCTTTTTTCTTTGTTATGTGTAAGCTATCGATTGTAAAAAGTTCATTTTTGTCTATTTCTGTAATATTTATTCCGTGCTTTGCAAATTTTCTTATATTATCAAGAGCAATAGTTTTTGATATGTTGTTTTTGTCAATAACGACTGACTTTAAATCCAGTTCGTCTTTTATTTTTTTTATACCAAGAGCGCCCAGAATTAAAATGCCGCTAGTTTCAAGGCCAAGTAAACCATATTTATATTTTGTGTTATCGTCATCAATTTGGATATCTTTTGAAGTTGTATTTTGGTGTGAGTTTGTACAACTTTGGAGGGGGCTTAGAATCGCCAATGCAATTGCGCTATTGATACTTAGTACTTTTGCTTTTTTGCTCAAATTGTTAAAATTGTTGTGTAGCTTGGCTACTGAATTTTTTGCAGATTTGATTGGCAAGCTGTTTGTACATAAAGCAGGTGGTATTTTCATACAAATACTCCATTGTTACGTTGTGGATTTATATTTTGTATAAAACACCTAAAATAATAATTTGCTCCGTTTTTTGCTGAGCTTAATATTTTGTTACTTTTTAAGTCTGCTGATTTCACGAAAAAACAATTGTTTTTTTGTAAATTTAATGGTGCTTTTTGTCTACTGAAATCTTGTAGAATAAAAAAGGTTGGGCAAAAGCCCAACCTTTTAAACTGCAAATCTAAAATGGACGATGTCACCGTCTTGCATAACGTAATCTTTTCCTTCCAGTCGTGTTACGCCTTTTTCTTTGCAAGCAGTATAAGAACCGTTGTCTGCAAAGTCTTTATACCCTGTTACTTCAGCTCTGATGAATCCTTTTTCAAAATCAGTGTGAATAACACCGGCTGCTTGAGGTGCTTTTGTACCTCTGGTGATTGTCCAAGCGTGAACTTCTTTTTCTCCGGCAGTAATAAATGTAATCAAATTCAATAAGTCGTATACTGATTTAATCATTTTATTTATGCCGCTATCGGTTACACCAAGCTCTTCCAGATATTCTTTAGCGCCTTCTTCTCCAAGCTCAACAAGCTCTTCTTCGATTCTTGCGCAGATAATAACGGTTTCTGCTCCGTGTGATTTTGCGTATTCTTCAACTTGTTTTGTGTAATTATTCCCGTCTTTTAGGTCAAATTCTGAAACGTTGGCACAATAGATTACAGGTTTAACAGACATTAAGTTTAACGGTTTGATTGCGTTAATTTCATCTTCGTTAAAATGTTCTTCGAGATTAATAAATTTACCTTCTTGTAAAAGAACATTGAGCTTTTCAAGAGCTTTGTTTTCGATAACAGCTTCCTTGTCGCCGCCTTTTGCTTGCTTGGAAATTCTTTGTATTCTTCTTTCTACGGAAGCTAAATCTGCAAGTGCTAATTCTGTATTAATAATTTCAATGTCTGAAATCGGATCAACCTTGCCTGCTACGTGAATTGTGTTTTCGTCGTCAAAACATCTGACAACTTGAATAATTGCGTCAACTTCTCTGATGTTGTGCAAAAATTGGTTTCCAAGTCCTTCACCTTGACTTGCGCCTTTTACTAAACCTGCAATATCAACAAATTCTATAACAGTAGGTATGATTTCTTTTGCTTTGCATAAGTCTGAAAGAATTTGTAATCTTTCATCCGGTACAACAACTACCCCGACATTCGGTTCTATTGTACAAAACGGATAATTAGCGCTTTGTGCATTTTTTGTAGCTGTTAGCGCATTAAATAGGGTTGATTTTCCAACATTTGGGAGTCCAACAATTCCGGCTCTTAACATAATATAAATCCCTTTCAAATATTATTTGAGTCAATTATACCATGAAATACGAAAAAGAGACTTTTTGTTGTTTACATGATTGTTTTTATAATAAAGAGGTTGTATTAAATTTTTGGAAATATGCAAAATGAAGCTAAAAATAGGTTCTTGGATAAGATATTAAATAATAGACTGTAATACCTATTGTTTAAAAAACAAACAGAAACAAATCTTTACAAAACGCTTAAAATATAACAAAATTGCTTGCAAACAGAAATTCAGCGAATATTATTAAGTAAGGTGCTGTATAGTGCGATACTTGCAGTTCCGCATGACAGCCGAAAAATAGAGGAAAACATGGCAAAAGACGTAATTGAAATTGAAGGAACGATTCTTGAATCCATGCCAAATGCAATGTTTCGAGTAAAGCTTGAAAATGATCATGAAATTTTGGCACATATATCGGGTAAAATTCGTAAGAACTTTATAAGAATTTTACCGGGTGACAGAGTAAAAGTTGAAATGACACCTTATGATTTAACAAAAGGAAGAATCACATTCAGATTGAAGTAATAACAACGTGAGTAATATTTTACTCGCTGGATATTAAAGAAGTTAACGACAGCATATAAAGATAAAGGAAACAAAACAATGAAAACAAGATCATCAGTAAAACCTATGTGCGACAAGTGCAAAGTTATTAAAAGAAAAGGCAGAGTTGCAGTTATTTGTGAAAACCCTAAACACAAACAAAGACAAGGTTAAAAATAAGGGGTAGAGGTAATAGGGTAATAAGGGAATAAGATGTTAAAATTCTACTGAAGCCCGAGTTACACAGAAGAATAATAAAAATTACTTATTTCCTCATTACCTTATTTTCCGAAACCCTTAAAAAGTTTAAAAGTAAGTTAAAGTACAAAAATATAAAGGAAACAAAACATGGCAAGATTAGTTGGGGTAGACTTACCTCGTAACAAAAGACTAGAAATCGCTTTAACCTATATCTACGGTATAGGACCTGCAAGAAGCAAAAAGATTCTTGAAGTAACCGGTATTTCTCCGGATTTAAGAACAGATGATTTAACAGATGACGATATTAAACAATTGCGTAATGCGTTATCTGAATACAATATTGAAGGTGACTTGAGACGTGAAGTTACAATGAATATCAAGCGTCTACAAGAAATCAACTCATACAGAGGAATGAGACACAAAAGAGGATTGCCTTGCAGAGGTCAAAGAACAAAAACTAACGCAAGAACAAGACGTGGTAAAAAGACTGGACCTATCGCAGGTAAGAAAAAGTAATTAAAAAAAGGGACAGAGGTAATAGGGTAATAAGGAAATAAGATGTTATAAAAATTTCCATTTTAACCCGAGTTAAACAAGAGAAAAATAAAAATCGCTTATTTCCTCATTACCTTATTCCCCTATTCCCTTCAAAAAAGAATAAATTAGCAAAACATAAAGGAATAAAAAAATGGCAAGACCAAAAACTACAAAGAAAAAAGAAAAGAAAAATGTATTGCAAGGTGTTGTTCACATACAATCAACCTTCAACAATACAATTGTAACTTCTACAGATACTCAAGGTAATGCTATTGCATGGGCAACAGCCGGTGCTACCGGTTTCAAGGGTGCAAGAAAAGGTACTCCGTTTGCTGCGCAATCAGCAGCTGAATTGGTTGCTAAAAAATCAATTGACCAAGGTATGAAAAAGGTAGAAGTTCACATTAAAGGACCTGGTTCAGGTCGTGAAACAGCAATCAGAGCTATCCAAGCAGCAGGTTTGGAAATCACTTTGATTAAGGACGTAACACCAATCCCTCACAACGGATGCCGTCCACCTAAAAAACGTAGAGTATAGTAGAGTAAGGGACAGAGGTAATAGGGTAATAAGGAAATAAGATGTTATAAAAATTTCCATTTTAACCCGAGTTAAACAAGAGAAAAATAAAAATCGTTTATTTCCTCATTACCTTATTCCCCTATTCCCTTCAGAAACAGCAGGGGCTTGAGCTTCGCCAAAAGCACAAACCATAGATGCCCTGCAAAAGAAAAGGAGAAAATTATGGCAAGATACACAGGACCTACGAATAAATTATTTCGTAACCACGGCGTAAAGGATTTGTCTAACAGAAAGTTGACATCTTCTATGAGACAAACTGCTTCCGGTCAACACGGTGCAGTAAGAAAGAAACTTTCTGAATATGCAATTCACTTGAATGAAAAACAAAAAATCAGATTAACATATTTAGTAAGCGAAAAACAATTTGCAAAATACTACAACGAAGCAGCTAGAAGAAAAGGTGTAACAGGTACAATCCTTTTGCAAATTCTTGAATCAAGATTAGATAATATCTTATTCAGAGCAGGTTTCGGCGTAACTCGTAAACAATCAAGACAAATCGTTAACCACGGTCACGTTCTTGTAAACGATAAGAAAGTAGATATTCCATCATATTTAGTAAAAGCAGGTGATGTAATCACTGTTAAAACAAGAAGCAACGATTACCTCAAAACAGTTATGAGTGCAATCGATTTATCTTGTGCTCCTGCTTGGATTACAGTAGACAAAGACGCTTTGAAGATTACTTTTGAAAGAATCCCTCAAAGAGAAGAATTGGATCCTGAATTTAAAGAACAACTTGTTATCGAATTTTACTCAAAATAATCTGATAGGAGAAAATAAATATGGAATTAAAAATTAAAACTGTTAATACAATGACTAGCTCTGATGGTTCTCAATATGGTAAATTTACCATTGAACCGTTAGAAAGAGGATTTGGAACTACTATCGGTAACGCATTAAGACGTGTTTTGCTTTCAAGCTTAGAAGGTACAGCAGTAACTTCTTGCAGAATTGAAGGTATTACTCACGAATACACTGCAATTCCTGGTGTATTGGAAGATGTTATCGATGTAATGTTAAATCTTAAAGGTTTAGCTATTAAAACAGAATCAAAAGAACCTCAAAACTTGAGAATTGATGTAGATAAACCTGGTCCTGTATTGGCAAGTGATATCCAATTGCCTGCTGGTGTAAAAGTTGTAAACCCTGATTGGTTGATTTGTACAATTGCTGACGGTGGTTCTTTCCACGCTGACGTAGTTGTAGAAACAGGTAAAGGCTATATTGCAAATGATGTTCCAAGAAATGCAAAAGCAGGAACTCCAATCGATATGCTACCAATTGATGCAACATTTATGCCTGTTAAGAGAGTTCGTTACGAAGTTGAAAATACACGTGTTGGAGACAACATTGATTTCGATAAATTAACTCTTGAAATCTGGTCAAATGGTACAGTTGATGTAACTTCTGCATTAACTCAGTCAGCAGATTTGTTGATTGAACATTTTGTTCAAATTTCAGCAATTGCAGGTAAGGCTGCACATAAAGAAATCGAAGAAATGTCAGTAGTAGAAGAAACTGTTTCTGAAGAAGTTGAACAAGAACCTTCTATTACAATTGATGAACTTGAACTTTCTGTAAGAGCATACAACTGCTTAAAGAGAGCAAGCATCAATTCAATGGCAGAACTTCTAAAGAAATCAGAGCATGATTTATTAAATATTAAAAACTTCGGTAAAAAATCATCTGATGAAGTAATCGAAAGATTACATCACTTCGGATTAGACTTAGCTCCAAATCCGGAACTTGATGCAGATGGCATGGTTATCGAAACAGTTGAATAGTTTTTAAAGGGACAAAGGTAATAGGGAAATAACACTTATTACCGGATTCCCTTCTAAAGTAAATAAAATAGTTAAACATAAAAAGGAAAAGTAAAAATGAGACACCAAACAAAAAAACATACGCTTGGTAAAGCACAAGACCAGAGAAAGGCTTTGTTGCGTTCATTATGTACTGAACTTTTTACTCACGGTGAAATAAAGACAACTATGGCAAGAGCAAAAGCTCTTCAACCGTACGCTGAAAATGTTATCACTATGGCTAAAAAGGGTGACTTGAACTCAAGAAGACTTGCTGGCAGATATATTTTCGATAAAGAAATCGGACAATTGATTGATACTGCTACAGGTGAAGTATTTGATGCTCCACAAGAAGGCAAGAAATTAGCAAAACAAACTGTTTTGAGAAAATTATTTAGCGTAATTGGCGTTAAATATCAATCAAGACAAGGTGGATATACAAGAATTTTCAGATTACCGCCACGTAGAGGTGATGCATCTGAAATGGCATTAATCCAGTTGGTATAATTAATGCGCTACGCTCTTGACGTTCAGTATCGAGGTAAAAACTATTTCGGAAGCCAAATTCAATTTGAGAATGGTGAAGAGATTGATAAACCGACAATACAGGGCGAGTTAGAGAAGGCAATCAGAACATTGATAAAAGATGGTGAAAACCATTCAAATAGACCGATTAAAACAATCTTCTCCGGAAGAACTGATAAAGGTGTAAATTCATTAGGACAAGTCGTTCATTTTGATACAGATAGGACGATTGTTGCTTCAAAGTTTATCTACCATGTGAACGAAATCTTGCCTGATGATATATCAGTTGATAATTTGAGAATTGTAGACTCGTCGTTTCATGCTCAGAAATCCGCAAGGAGCAGATATTACAAATATGAATTAATCAATCGCAGGTACAAACAGGCGTTTGATGGTGATATCTTAAGAGTAAAATACGATTTAGATGTAGAGCGTATGCAAATCGCTTTGAACTTCTTGTTGGGAGAACACGATTTCTCGAGTTTTAAAAGTTCTGGAACGCTTAACCCGAGCACAGTTTGTTTTATATCTCGAGCCGAAGTCGAAAGATTAGGCGACAGAGTTTTTGTTCATATTGAAGGAAACAGGTTTCTTTACAATATGGTGAGAACAATAATCGGTACACTTCTTGAAATAGAAGGACATAAATTGCCTGTAGAACACATGAAAGAGGTTCTGGAGGCAAAAAATCGCCGTAAGGCGGGACAGACGGTTAGTCCTTACGGATTGACTTTGATGAAAGTAGAATACTAAATAATATAAAGGGAAATTAGCATGAAAACATATTCAGCAAAACCTCTTGAAGTTGAAAGAAAATGGTATGTAATTGATGCAGAAGGCGAAATTTTAGGTCGCTTGGCTGTAAGAATTGCAAACATTTTGAGAGGAAAAAACAAACCTGAATATACTCCAAACGTTGATACAGGTGATTTCGTAATCGTAATCAACGCTGAGAAGGTTGTAGTTTCAGGAAATAAAGAAACTGATAAAATTTATTACCACCACACTGGTTATCCGGGTGGATTGAAATCAGCATCTGTAAAAGAAATTCGTGAAAAAGATGCTACTATGTTGATAGAAAAAGCTGTTAAGGGAATGTTGCAACACAATACTCTTGGCGCTGAACAGTTCAACAAGTTGAAAGTATATTGCGGTCCTAAACATCCGCATGAAGCTCAAAAACCTGTTGTATTGGGAAAGGAGTCTAAATAATGGCTGAATCTAAAGAAATTATGGCAACAGGCCGCAGAAAATGCGCTATTGCAGTTGTTAAATTAGTAAAAGGTAAAGGCAGAATCTTTGTTAACGGAAAAACATTAGGTGCTTATATTGGTAACATGCCTGCTGTAGAAATGATGATTTACAGACCTCTTGTTTTAACTGAAAATCAAGACAAATATGATGTAAGAGTTAAAGCTGTAGGTGGTGGTATTGTTGCTCAATCAGCAGCTATCAGACACGGTATTTCAAGAGCATTGCTTAAAGTTAATGAAGAATACAAAAACGTACTTCGTTCAGAAGGTCTTTTAACTCGTGATGCACGTGTTAAAGAACGTAAAAAATATGGTAGAAAAAGAGCTCGTAAGAGATTCCAATTCTCTAAGAGATAATTTTCAAACATTGATAAATACGAAGGATATTAAAAAAGGTCAGGTTTCAAATCTGACCTTTTTGTTAATAAAATTTACATAAAGGCAATTTTTTAATACAAAATGTTTTATATACAATATAGTGTATAATATGGTGTGGAGAAATTTTGTATGAATAATATGCCATTAATAACAGATGCGAATAATCGTTTTTTTGCCGGAATGACATTACAACAGGCAAAAATCAATGGTACTGACAAAAGTTGGTGGCATCGAGATTTTCATAATTTAGATAAAGATAAAAACGGTGTGCTTTCGGTTGATGAAGTTATGAACGAGCGTAAGTGTTCATCTACAAGAAACAAAATAGGTGCTGTACTTTGTGCAGGATTAATACCATTAGAACTGTTTATGGTGAAAGGTTCAAAAGGATGGTTAAGGGTAGATTCTCTGATTGATGTAGTAATTGGAGGCGCATTAACGATTGGTTGTATAGGCAAAGCTATAAAAACTGATAAACAAACAAAAGAGTACGAGGAGATTATTAGAAATCAACATATCAATAGATATGCTTAATTTCATTTCTTATAATGCTTTCGATTTGTTTTGCGGCAGTTCCGTTACCATAAGGGTTTTGTGCTTTAAGTCGCGTTAATTCTTTAGTAGAAGAAAGGATTTTTTCACTTTCTTCAAGTATTTTGTCATAATCTGCTCCAACAAGTTTTGAAACTCCCGCATCAATACCTTCTTTGCGTTCTGTTTCATATCGCATTACGAGAGTTGGGCAAGCAAATGACGGTGCTTCTTCTTGGATTCCTCCGGAATCTGTAAGAATAAGCTTTGCATTCTTCTGTAAATACACTAAATACGGATAATCCAACGGAGGTAGCAGATGAATATTAGCAAAAGCTTCTAATCTCTCATAAATTTTACCTCTTACGTTTGGATTTGGATGAACCGGAATTACAAACGTATGGTCATCGTATTTAGTTGCCAAATATGATATTGCGTCTATAATTCTGTCTATTCTTTCTCCGTGATTTTCGCGTCTGTGAGCTGTTATTAAAACCAATTTATCGTCAATCGGAATATTTTTATCTTCAAAGAATTTTTTTGAATTTTCTATTACATATTTAGAAAGACAGAAAAGAGCGTCAATAACGGTGTTTCCTACAACATGAATTTTCTTTTCATCAATTCCTTCTTTTAAAAGAGCCTGCTTATTTACATCAGTCGGTGCGAAATGAAGTGCAGCAACTCTTGATGTCATTTGGCGCATGACTTCTTCAGGAAATGGCTCGTAAATATCGTATGAACGCAATCCTGCTTCAACGTGATATACCGGAACTTTGTGATAAAAGCTTGTTAAAGCTCCGCAAAGAACGGTCATTGTATCTCCTTGAACGATTGTTGCGTCAATTTGATTTTCGTTAAATACTTTATCCAAACTTGTCAATATACGAGCTTGAACAGAAGAAAGCGATTGATTTTCTCTCATGCAATCAAGATTAATATCCGCTTTTAATCCAAAGTACGTGAGTGTTTGATTTGAAAGCTCTTTTTGCTGCTCAGTATTACAGATGATTACGTTGTAATCCTCAGGATGTTTCTTAAGCTCTAATATAACCGGTGCAAGTTTGATAATTTCCGGACGTGTTCCAAAGATAAAAATAATATTTTTCATATTAATAATTATACAATAAAAGAGTTTTTTGATATACTTTTAATAAAAGAGGAGTTTTTATTATGCGCCAAAGACCTAAAGAACAAGATAAAAATCTACGTCGTCATAATTTTGATGCAGTAGAAGAAAATTTTACACAAGAACAAGTAAAGGAAGAAGCTTCCAGATGTCTTACTTGTAAAAATCCGCGATGTGTAAAGGGGTGTCCTGTAAACATTAATATTCCTGAGTTCATTAAAGCATTGAAGGAAGACGATTTGCAAGAAGCCGGCAGAGTAATTCGAGAAACGAGCATGCTTCCGTCAGTGTGTGGAAGAGTTTGTCCTCAGGAAAAACAATGTGAAGGGAATTGCGTTTTGGGAATAAAAGGTGAAGCTATTGCTATTGGTGCATTAGAAAGGTTTGTTGGCGATAATACATCTGCAGATTCTTTTGAAATTATACCGACCGGTAAAAAGGTTGCAATTGTAGGTTCCGGTTGTGCTGGCATTACGGCTGCTGCAGATTTACGAAAAGCAGGTCATGAAGTTACAATTTTTGAAGCATTGCATAAGTTTGGCGGCGTGCTTAGATATGGAATTCCTCCATTTAGACTTCCACGAACTGTTCTGGACAGGGAAATTGAAAATCTAAAAAACATTGGAGTAAAATTTGAAAAAAATGTTATTGTAGGAAAATCAATTACTTTACAACAACTTAAAGATGATGGGTTTGATGCAATTTTTATTTGTTCAGGAGCAGGACTTCCTAAAATGATGAATGTTAAGGGAGAAAACTTGAACGGTGTTTATTCTGCAAATGAATTTTTAACAAGAGTTAACTTGATGGGTGCAAACGAAAAAGATAGCGTAACTCCGCTTCGAGTTGGAAAATCAGTTGCGGTAATAGGTGGTGGCAATGTTGCCATGGATGCTGCAAGAACAGCTGTAAGAGTTGGCTTTGAGCAGGTTTATATTGTATATAGACGTACAGAAGCGGAATTGCCAGCTCGTTTAGAGGAAATTCGACATGCAAAAGAAGAAGGTGTAATATTCCAGTTCTTGCACGCGCCGGTTGAGATTGCAGAAAAAGACGGTTATGTCGCAGGTATGAAATTTGAAATTATGGAACTTGGCGAACCTGACGAGTCGGGAAGAAGAAAACCTGTTGGTACGGGAAAATTTGCTGATTTGGATGTTGATACGGTAATTGTCGCATTAGGAACAGGACCAAATCCTATTATTCAAAAATCTGCTCAGATGGAAGGATTTGATTTTGAATTGGATTCAAAAGGGTATTTTGTCGTAAATCCGGATACAAGAGAAACATCAATTCCTGCAATATTTGCAGGCGGTGATGTTGCACCTGTTGGTGCGTCAAATGCTATTAATGCAATGGGGGCAGGTAAAAAAGCGGCAAAAGCAATTAATTATTATTTGAGTAATAAATCGTAAAATTTCTTTACATAAATGAAAATTTATGATATCTTTAATAGTGAGTTAGTGTAAAAAAAGAGAGGCTTTTTAATGCTTATAGAAAAATATTTGGAAGTAGTTGTAAAACAGAGAGGTTCTGATTTGCATATTTCTGCGGGTTTGCCACCGGTAGTTCGTATTGACGGTAATCTACAAAGAATGGATGTACCTGCATTGAAACCGGAAGAAGTAGAGTTGTTATTATTCCCTATGCTGAATAAGGAACAAAGACGTAAACTTGAACAAGACTGGGAACTTGACTTTTCATACGGTATTCAGGGGCTTAGCCGTTTTAGGGTTAATATTTATAAAGATAGAGGAAACTATGCTGCAGCATTTCGTGTAATTGCATCAAAAGTTCCTTCTTTTAAAGAATTAGGTTTGTCAGATACAGTAAGAAAAATCTCTGAAAAACCGCGCGGATTGGTTCTTGTAACAGGTCCTACCGGTTCCGGTAAGTCAACAACTCTTGCGGCAATGATTAACTATATCAACGAAACTCGTTCAGAACACATTTTGACGATTGAGGATCCGATTGAGTTTATTCACCCATCAAAACGTTCGATTATTCACCAAAGAGAACTCGGACAAGATACAAGAAGCTTCGCAAATGCTTTGAAATCAGCACTTCGTGAAGATCCGGATATTATTCTTGTTGGTGAGATGCGTGACTTGGATACAATCAGATTAGCTTTAACTGCAGCAGAAACAGGTCACTTGGTATTTGGTACTTTGCACACTTCTTCTGCATCTCAAACAATTGACCGTATTATCGACGTATTTCCGGAAGGTCAACAACAACAGGTTCGTGTACAGCTTTCAAACTCACTTGTTGCAGTATTTTCTCAAACATTGCTTCCGCTTCTTCAAGCCGATGGTACAAAACAAGGTCGTGTAATGGCTCAAGAAGTTATGCTTGTAATCCCTGCGATTGCAAACTTGATTCGTGAAGCAAAGGCTGCGCAAATATACTCTACAATGCAAACAAACTCAGGTTTTGGTATGCAGACATTGGAAATGTCTTTGAGAGATTTGTATATGAAAAAGAAAATTACTCTGGAAGATGCGCTTGCTCGTTCAAGCCGTCCGGAAGAATTTAAACGCGGATTACAAAATAGTTAATAAGGAAGAGCCGAAAGGCTCTTTTTTATTGTCGTTGAAGTTCTTAAAAATCTTACATTGTTAAAATTGTTAAATAAAAGTTAAAAAATCTTGATTTTTCAAAAATAGCATTAAAATAAATGTATAGGGTAAATGATAAAGATGCATTTACAATCGGAGTTTAAATATTATGCTTAATTTTGAAAAATTTACAAATTATTCTCAAGAAATTATTTTTGCCGCGAATGCAAAAAAAGACTTTTACAAAAATTCGGAAGTGCAGCCTGAACACATTGTGTTGGCGATGATTGAGGACAAAGGCATTGCAAAAGATTATTTGGAAGAGTTAAAACTTTTAAATCAAAATTTTATTAATGCAATTGTCTCAAAAATCAAAGAGTATCCTACTATTTCAGGAGTAAGTGCAGGGCAGCAAGTCTTTTTGTCACGTGATACTAATGCGTTGCTAGAGTTAGCTTCACAAGAAGCAGAAAATCTGAAAGATGATTTTGTCGGAATAGAGTGCATTTTGATTGCGATGACAAAATTGGAAGGTTCTTTTATAAAAGATTTATTGAAAAGAAATCGAGTTGATACAAACGCTGTTTTGGGTGCGATGAAAAAAATAAGAGGTAACAAAAAAGTGGATAATAAAAATGCAGAAGAAAATATGAAGGCTCTTGAAAAATATTCAACTGATTTGACAGAAAGAGCAAGAAAGGGAAAATTGGATCCTGTAATCGGACGTGATGAAGAAGTCAGACGTATTATTCAGGTTTTAAACAGACGTACAAAGAATAACCCTGTACTTATCGGTGAGCCTGGGGTTGGTAAAACTGCTATTGTGGAAGGTTTAGCTCAAAGAATTATAAGAGGTGATGTTCCTGAAAGTTTGAAAGAAGTTAAGTTGATTTCACTGGATTTGGGTGCATTGGTAGCAGGTGCAAAATTCCGTGGTGAATTTGAAGAGAGATTGAAAGCCGTATTGAAAGAAGTTCAGGAATCAAATGGCGAAATAGTTATGTTTATTGACGAATTGCACACCGTAGTTGGAGCCGGGGCAACAGAAGGTTCTATGGACGCAGGAAACCTTTTGAAACCAATGCTTGCAAGGGGTGAACTCAGAACAATCGGAGCTACGACTATTAATGAATACCGTAAGTATATTGAAAAAGACCCTGCTTTAGAGCGTCGTTTTCAACCCGTACTTGTTGATGAGCCGTCTGTAGAAGATACAATTTCTATTTTACGTGGTTTGAAAGAAAAATATGAAGTTCACCATGGCGTAAGAATTTTAGACAGTGCGCTTATTGCAGCAGCACAACTTTCTGATAGATATATTACGGACAGATTTTTGCCTGATAAAGCGATAGATTTAATTGATGAGGCTGCGTCTGCATTACGTATTGAAATCGATTCCATGCCGGAAGAAATTGATGTTATGTTGAGACAAAAAATTCAACTTGAGATTGAGAGAGAAGCTCTAAAGAAAGAAACTTCGCCTGAATGTATTGCAAAAATTGATAAACTTACTGCTGAAATTGATGATTTGGAAGGAAAAATATCAAAACTGAAAGCTCAGTGGGAAGTTGAAAAAAATACGATTACAGGTGAAGCTGACATAAAAGAAGAAATTGACAGAGTTAAAACTAAGATTGCGGAAGCAGAACGTAATACGGACTTGCAAACTGCAGCTGAACTTAAGTATGGTAAACTTATGGATTTGGAAAAGAAACTCCAATCAATTCAAGGTAAGGAAAAGAGTGAAAACCAACTTTTGAAAGAAGAAATTGATGGTGAAGATATTGCTGAAATTGTAAGCAAATGGACTGGTATTCCTGTTAACAGACTTGTTGAAAGTGAAATGCAAAAACTTCTTAGAATGGAAGATGTTTTACACAAACGACTTATAGGACAAGATGAAGCTGTAGATACAGTTGCTGATGCAATCAGACGTGCTCGTTCCGGTTTAAAAGATCCAAAAAGACCAATTGGTACATTTATTTTCTTAGGACCTACGGGTGTTGGTAAAACCGAGCTTGCAAAAACTCTTGCAGAATTTTTGTTTAATGACGAAGATGCAATTATTAGAATTGATATGTCTGAATATATGGAAAAGCATAACGTTGCAAGATTGGTTGGTGCTCCTCCGGGATATGTCGGATATGAAGAAGGCGGACAACTTACCGAAGCTGTAAGACGTAAGCCATATTCCGTAGTTCTTTTTGATGAAATTGAAAAGGCGCACCCTGATGTATTTAACATCATGCTTCAAATTTTTGATGACGGTCGTTTGACTGATTCAAAAGGCAGAACGGTTGATTTTAAGAATACCGTAATCATCATGACAAGTAATATCGGAAGTGAAATTATACTTGAAGATTCGCTTAATCCGATGGGGGCAAACTTTGATGAGACAAAGGAAAAAGTTATGGCTGTTTTGAGAGATCGTTTCAAACCTGAATTTTTGAACAGGGTTGATGAAACAATATTCTTCAAAGCTCTTACTATGCAACAGTTGTCTGCAATTGTAGATATTCAAATTTCTCATTTAAGAAACTTGCTTGCTGATAGAAATATAACCTTTGAAATTACTGATGACGCGAAAGAATTACTTGCACGCAGAGGATTTAATCCTATATACGGCGCTCGTCCGCTTAAGAGAGTAATTCGTCAGATGGTTGAGAATCCGCTTTCTAAATTGCTTCTTGCTCAGAAGTTTACGGAAGGTGACAATATAAAAATTGATGTTAAAGATGATGAAATTGAATTTGAAAAATAAAGAGGAGGAAACTCCTCTTTATTTTATCTTAGTTGAATATTTGCATGCCAACCGGCAAGCCTGCATGGTATTTGTTTATTGATGGCTGTAATATATTTCCGTATGTGACGTGGTCGTTATCCACAGAAATCCATTCTTTGTTTGTAACACCATTGTAAAAACCTTCTGAATCATTCATGTTTAAGTGTAATTTTGCATCCATAAGAAAACAATTTTTTTCACCAACGCTATCGTTGTATTTTAACCCCAGTGCGTTGAAATCTGGCAGATTTCGAGATATTTCATTTAAGTCTTTGGAATTTGTTGTTGGCACATGTTCAATGTATTTGTATATGGAAAAATTCTTGTTGTGATTATAGTAACATAGGGGGGCAGAATTTCGACTCCTGTTATAAGTCAAATAAGAATCAATTTTTGCCAGTGTGCCGAGCGCAAAAGGTGCATCAAGACTTCGTCGTTCAGGATTGCTGATTTTCAGTGCATACTTTTTACCTTCCGGAGTAAATATTCCAAATACATTTTTATCGGATTTTCCTTCTGTAAAAAATGCAAATTCATAGGTTCTGTTATCCAACTTCAAACTCTCGATTTTCTTTTTTGTTTTCATCCCATATTCCATTTTGTTGCTGAGATAATCCACGATTTGTCTCAAATGTTCTGGTGGTAATTCTTTTGGAATGTTACCAATTTCAAGATTTTCATTTCCTTTCAAGACGTTAAATTTATTTAACAATACTTCACCACGCCAGTCCGGTCTAATTTTTAATAATTCTTCTAAGGAGTGCGCGTGTTCTACTTTATTTTCAATAAACTTGTTGTATGCTTGGTTGTATGGGCTATCATAAAAAAATGGTAATATATTCTTTGAGTCTGACGGTAATATTTTTTTCATGGTATCTAAAATATCATTGGCATTTCGCGGATTAGCGCAAATGCTATTGAAAAGTTCGTTTCGTCTGTCAGGAGTTTCAAAAATTGTGTTTAAAAATTTTTCCATAACTTCCGGAGTTTCTTTTATTTTCAAAAACGAATAAATTGCAGGAGTTCTGTCATGACGAATAAACCAGTTGTATTCATCCCAAAGTTTTGACATAGAATTTCCGCGAAAGTTTATGTTTGCATAAGAAACCGGATATGCAGGGTGTTTTACGTTATTATCCGTAATTGGATTATTTACTGAAAATTTTTTGAGGGGTTGTTGATGTGGTATATAGTTGCACACGTTAATTTTTTGTATATTCATATTATTCTCCTGATTTAATATAAAACAAAGCAAATTGAAAATTGACATAAAAGCAATTAAACGTTACAAATATTTACTTATATTTCATTTTTTCGTATAATTTAGAGAGAGATTATACGAGGACGTTACGAGCTATCAGGAGGGGATATGAACTTAGATAAAGTAAGATTAACTGACGCAGATGTTGCGAAATATATTGATGAAGAGCTTGAAAGACAACAAACAACAATAGAACTTATTGCGAGTGAGAATTTCACGTCTCCTGCTGTTATGCAAGCTTGTGGAAGCGTTTTAACAAATAAATATGCGGAAGGAAAACCTCATAAACGCTATTATAACGGATGCGAAGTAATTGATAAAATCGAAGAATTGGCACAAAAAAGAGCATGCGAACTTTTTGGAATGGATCATGCAAATGTTCAACCACATTCAGGTGCTCAGGCAAACATGGCTGTTTTTGCAGCCCTTCTTAAATGCGGAGACAAAGTGTTAGGTATGGATTTGTCTAATGGCGGTCACTTAAGCCACGGTTCTCCTGTTAATTTTTCGGGCATGTATTTTGATGTAAAGAGCTATGGTGTTGATGAAAACGGTAATATTGATTATGATGATGTTCGCAAAATGGCTTTGGAACATCAACCAAAATTGATTATTTGCGGTGCAAGTAATTATTCAAAAGTTATTGATTTTAAAAAATTCAGAGAAATTGCAGATGAAGTCGGTGCAGTTTTGCTTGCTGATATTGCGCATATTGCAGGACTTGTTGCAGGTGGTGTTCACCCATCACCAGCGGGTTATGCGCAAATTGTTACAACTACAACGCACAAAACATTGCGCGGGCCTCGCGGCGGCATAATCATGTGTGATGAAGAATATGCAACAGCAATCGACAAGGCTGTTTTCCCTGGAATTCAAGGCGGACCTTTAGAACACATTATCGCCGGTAAAGCGGTTGCCTTAAAAGAAGCTATGCAGCCGGAATTTAAGGAATACGCAAAACAAATTGTCAAGAACGCCGCAGCAATGGCGCAAGGACTTCTTGATAAAGGCATGGACATTGTTGGTGGTATGACAGAAAATCACTTGATGACCCTTGATTTAAGAAAAACTGGAAAAACAGGTAAGGATATGGCTAACGTACTTGAACGAGTCGGAATTACCGCAAACAAAAATACAGTTCCAAACGACCCTCAAAGTCCTTTTGTAACAAGCGGCATCAGACTTGGTGCTGCGGCAATGACTACTCGTGGTTTCAAAGAGGATGACATGAGGGAAGTCGCAAGAATTATTGCAGAAGCAATCAAAAACTCTGACAATGACAGCGTGTTAGAAACTTTGAGAGCTGATTCGCTCAAGCTTTGCAAAAAATACCCGCTGTATTAAAAAGTAGACACGCAAGGATGAAAAAGGAATACGTATTATGATAATTAAACTAACGCAGGCGCATATAATCGGAGCTTTTATTTCGTATTTGATAGGCGTGTTTATTGTTCCGTTTGTAATAGAATTTTCACAAAAAGAGGGATTGGTTGATGTCCCTAATGAAAGGAAAATTCATAAAAACCCGATTTCGCGCCTTGGTGGCATTGCCATTTGGGCAAGTGCAATGTTAACTTTTCTTTTTCTGGTACTTATGAGCTACTATCCATATGGAAGCTTGCTTTCAGGTATTCTTTTGGGTGGCTCGTTGATGTTTCTACTCGGACTTATTGATGATATTTATAATTTGAATGCAAAGTTTAAACTGGTAATCCAACTCTCGATAGCAACAATTGTATATCTTTTAGGTGTGCAGATTGACACAATATTTAATCCTTTTGGTGGTGTAATTCACTTGGGAATATTCTCCTATCCTATTACACTACTCTGGATAGTCGGGATTTCCAATGCTGTTAACTTTATTGATGGTGTTGACGGTCTGGCAGGTTCTGTAATTACCGTAAGTTCAATAACTTTGGCGCTAATTGCAGTTGCGATTACACCTGCGCAGCCGATTACTGCATTAATTGCATTTATACTTGCAGGTTCTATGCTTGCGTTTTTAACTTATAATTTCAATCCTGCAAAGATTTTTATGGGAGATTCCGGTGCATTGTTTTCAGGATTTTTGCTTGCAACTCTTTCGATAGTAGGTGTTATGAAAGGTGCTGCACTTGCCGTATTGTTGCCATTTTTGGTTCTTGCGGTACCAATTATTGACATAACTTTTTCGACTCTTCGTCGTTTAATGAAAGGTAAGTCGCCATTTGTTGCTGACGCGGAGCACATTCACCACAAGCTATTAAAAGCCGGTTTTTCGCAAAAAATTACGGTCGCAATTCTAACCTCTGTTGCGATTGTCGGTGGTGCAGTTGCAACATATTTCACAGGTACACTTAAAAATTATTTCCTATACATAGCAGTTTTGATACTAATTATGTTGTTGCTAAGTGTTGTAAGTGTTCTAACAAAACCAAAAAATAGTTAAAATGGATTATTTAGCTTTCTTCGTTGTCGCTCAAATAGCGGTAATCCAACATGCTGCCATCATATTCGGTTAAATCATCGCCATAGAACATAGACATATTATTAACGATTCTGTTTCTGTCTGCAATTTTTTGTTTTTCTAAATCAGAATTAACGCCATAAGCATTAATTTCTGCATTTGTAACTTTTCCGTCATGATTTGCATCAATGTCGTCAAAATGCGAAAGCACAGTTTCTTGTAACGAAGTTGTCATGCCGGAAGCTGCACCTAATGCTGAAATTTGCTCTCTGGTAAGCCCTTGCGTTGCCATATTATTCATTAATGTTTGAATTTCATCAGCAGAAATAACTCCGTCGGAGTTTTTGTCAACACCATTAAAATTATTTGTTAAATATGATGCAAAAGTTCTACCATAAGCCGTGTTTGTAATATTTGTATTTGTTAATGCCGTATTCAAATTTTCAAGCGTAATTCCATCAGGATACTGGCTTGAAAGCAATGAAAATGAATTTGTTAAGCCGGCATTTATTCCGCTAAATAATGATGATCCGTCTAGTCGTTTGCCCATAATGTGTCTCCGAACCTATTACTATCTCTCTCTTAGTTTAATGTTTTTTGCAAAAAAGTCAATCATGCAAAGATATGAGAAAATTTATAGGAATGTGCTATAATAAAAGTATGTTCAAACGTAAATGCAAAATAACTTTTATATCACACGGTGCTACCGTTCACACAATGGATGGAATAATAAGTGATGCGGAAAAATACCCAAAACTTAACGAATTTGGGGAAGAAGAGATTGAAAAAGTTTGCGAATACTTAAAGTCTCGTGCAGTGCCGTATGATAAAATTTATACAAGTTCTTCTGCGCGTTGTACGCAATCAGCGCAAATTATAGCGAAATTGTTTAAAAAAGAAATTACTTCAATAGATTTGCCGGCAAGAAATCACGGTGAATGGAGTGGAAGGTCTTACGCTGATTTAATAGATCAGTATGGTCCGAAGCTTATATTACAACAGCCGGAAAACGGTGAATCGCTCAAAGATTTTAATAAACGTGTCTCACAAATGATTGATAAATTAGTCGAAGAAAATAAAGGCAACCGCATAATTGTGGTTACGACTCAAGATGTGATTCAATCTGCAATTGCAAAAACACTTAAATTAACACCGATAAATCAGTTCAAGCATCTGATAAAAACAGGAACATTGACTCAGATAAGTTATTTTGAAAATGATTGGTCAAGCATAATTTATTCTGATTACATGCCTGTATAAAAAATTTGTAGTATAATGTATATGTCACGAAGCGGTATCGTCTAGTGGTCAGGACGGGAGATTCTCATTCTCCAAACAGGGGTTCAATTCCCCTTACCGCCGCCAAAATAGAACTTTCACAAATGACAGATATTGGGAATTGAACCCAATATCACACGGTGATACGGGGTTCGCCCCTCTCGGAAAACTTGACATATTATTTGAACGATAAGTCTTTAAAACTGTTATCGCTAAAGAATATTCAGAAAATTTTGAACTTGGTAAAAATGAAAGATATTATCCAATCCCCCAAAGCGAGAACCAATAAATACTTGGAAAAAGCGAAGAGCTTGTAAAATACTTACTTCTTAGGCAGACTCAGTGATTATAAATATTATGATATGGATAAAGCTATTCTGCGCACAATAGAGCTGTTTGAAGCGATTGCTTGATAAAATCTCTATAATTTTGAATGGTGTACAGCTTTTAATAAATGACGATGATTAAGCGCGTCGAGTATTCTGAAGTTCAATAAGTTTCTAAAATCAAGCATTGCCGGCGTAAAAGAAGCGAAGCTTTGCTTGCTGTTTAGGGTACGTATACGTTCCTTCACTTTTTTCATATCTTTTATAAGTCCGGTTTTAAATCTGTCCGGTCTGTATACTGTCCAAGCATCGTGTGGATAATAAGTGGAACGACATTCGTTGGTATTTTGATTAATCAGCATTTCTCTAAACATATTAAAATCCATATTATAATATGTTTGTTCAATGTTTTTTGAGTATTTTTTTAATTTTGGCGGCATTATTACTTCCGGAACAGAAATGTCTACATCTTCTGGAAAGAAGCTTTCCAGATATTGTAAAGATCCGATGCCGACAATTTGGATTGCTTTTGAAAAATCTTCTAAAACCCCTTGCTTTTCTGCCAGTTCTGACATTACATCAAGAAAAGAGGTTGCACCTTTTCCTGTCGTTATATAATCAGTGATTACCGTTTTTGCTCCTGTTTTTTGGTGGTGATTTACAATATGTTGCGGATCAACATGTAAATCTTTGAGGTATTTATGATAAGCTTTAATCTCTTTTTCTGTTGGTGCTACAGATGGCATTTTTCTCATTCCTTCTGTTTTATCAGGCCAAAACCAGAATTTTGAAAAGGCTACAAATTTGTAATTATCAATGCCGTCTTTCATCCATAACGCTGCATTTAAAAACCATTTCGGGCTTCTGCCCAGACATAGAATTGGTTGATTTTTATATTTTTTATAAATACTTGCGGTTTTAATAAATTCTTCCATACTTTTTTCTGATGCCAATGGCATATAATTCGCTTTTGGATCAAACATTTCGCTCTTGTTCATTGACTTGGCATAATTATGATATTTTTTTCTATACCTTGATTTTGTTGCAGAAGTCATTGCCATGTATTCTTCATAGTCAATGTGCGGAACTGTTCTGTTAGGGTCAAAAAATTCTCCGAAGGTGATATTATTTCCATAGTGAATACCTGTCGGTAATTTTGTATAATTTATAGCAGGTGCTTCTGGATAAGTTAAATTGTTGGATAATTTATTATACTTTAAGTTCTTATAATTGTATGTATATAAGTTTTGAATTTTAGATACGTGCATACAAACTCCTTAATTGAAATTGTTTTACCCTATAAAAAACCGTAAAAAAAATTTTTTGCTATCCAATTATATTTTTTAGATCAGTTGACAGAGTGGGCAAAGTGAAAGCGTGCTTACCGATTGCATTCGCATGTAAAAAGGTGGGCTGCCTTTAGACATGCCCACCCTACTAATTTTATTTTTTATCTTAGCATCCGCAAGCGCAAACGCCATCTTTGCAGCAATATCCTAATGCTTCTTGAACTTCAGACATTCTAACCTTGATACGTCCGTCAACTGCGATACCTTCACCGGTTTTTTCAGAAATCAACAATGGATTGATGTCTAATTCGTCGATAAATTTGAAATCATTAACAAGTTGAGATAATCTCAATAATGTTTCTTCGATTTGTTCCATTTGAGCTGGTTTTGTACCACGAGCGCCTTCTAACAATTTGTATGCTTTAACTGATTTAATCATTTCTTTAGCATCAATATCTGTTAGAGGAGCGATTCTGAAAGTTACGTCTTTCATAACTTCGATAAATACACCGCCTAAACCGAACATCATCATTGGTCCGTATTGAGGGTCAGTTGCGATACCGCAAACCATTTCTCTGTTACCTTTAACCATTTCTTGAATGAT
>CAZCZF010000013.1:0-34371 GCA_964503025.1 uncultured Vampirovibrio sp.
CTGAAAAAAGGTAATAAAAGGTATTAAATATTTTTCAAAGCTTAACCCGTTTTATACCTAATAACATAATAATTTGTAATAAATTGGCTTTTAGGGGAATTGTTATATAATATTGTTATGGGGAAGTTTGATTTATTTAATAAATTTAATAGTGCTGTTATTGTTATTAATAGCAACAACGAAGCCATTTTTAGGAACAACGTTTTTAAACGGATATTTTCTGATTTCAAAAACATTGAGAAATTTTCACACAAACTAAACTACAATGTGTGCGCACTTATCAGTAACGATGTAACAGTACATTCTCCAATCTCACAAGCAATAGCTTCAGAACAGGATTTTTCTGCATTCATAACTTACCAAGCACAAAATAACGAACTTTACTTCTACGACATGAACGCTACAAAAAAAGGCAACCATACTATTATATTTTTTACGGATGTTACCGCTAAAACAAATCTGGAAAACCTTGCAAAAACAAATCAAAATTATCAGAAGAAAATAAAATTACTTGAAGATGATAATAAAAATTTGTCTAAAATAAAATTACAAGCACAATCTCAAGCAATGAAACTTTTGCTCTTAAATAACATATCTAATATTATAAGAGAGTCTATTGATACATCAGTTATATTAAATTCCGCTATTCAAGAATTAGCCCAAATGTTTGGAGCTTTCAGAGGGTATTATGCATCTGCAAAAGAAACTTCAAAATTTGTAATTATGGAATCTCTCGACAAAAAAGACAAGGGAGTTGAAATTTCTTTTGACAAGGATGTAAATAATTATATTAATAAAAAGAATGTTTCTTGCAGCTCCTGTATTAAAGAATACCAAGAAGCAAAACCATTCAAAGAATTGGTACAAAGGGTCGTTTTACCAATCTATCATTTAAACAAATTGCTCGGAGTTATAGTTCTTTCCACAAAGCAAAAAACAAAATTAGATGACACCTTGGAAGTTTTACACGGAGTTTCGTCTCAGTTAGGCAACGCTATTATTCAAGCAGAATTGTATAAAAAGAATGCTCAAATGGTTAAAGATTTAACCAAAACATTAGAAGAGTTGAAAGATACGCAATTAAAACTTATTAACTCCGAAAAAATGGCTTCGCTAGGTCAGCTTGTTGCCGGCGTTGCGCACGAAATAAACACTCCAATTGCATCGATAAAATCAAACAACGAAATCTCCAAAAAACTTATTGCTCAAATACAGGATTCTGAACAAAGCGAATTATTTAAAGAATTGAATGATATTGATTCGGAAGCAATTGCAAGAATTAATCGTTTGGTAGTTTCTCTGAGAAAATTTGTTCGTTTAGATGAAGCCGAGCTTCAAGAAACAGATATTAATAAAGAAATTGATTTAACTCTCGATTTAATCAGACATGAAACAAAAAATAAAATCGAAATAATTAAAAATTATTCAGAGCTTCCACCGATAAAATGTTATCCAAATATGTTAAACCAAGTTTTTATGAATATCCTTGTAAATGCAGCGCACGCAATAAAAACAAAGGGAAAGATAACTATTGACACAGCGTATAAAAATAATAACCTTTTGGTAAAAATCAAAGATAATGGATGTGGAATAAAAGAGCCTGATAAAATATTCTTTGCAGGATATACAACCAAAGGTGTTGGAGTCGGAACCGGCTTAGGGCTTGCTATTTCACAAAAAATAATAGAAAAACACAAAGGGAAAATTTCAGTAAAAACAAAAATAAATGAAGGTAGTGAATTTACTATTACTATCCCTAGTGAGTAATATTGTTTAAGAAATGTAAAGTCGTGTTTTTAAGAATATTACTAACTTTCACAAATATATTAATTAGAATAATAATTAATTTTTGTAAAAATATCCGGCTGAGTGGTTCTAAAAATGTAAAAATATGATATATTAGTATTACTAAGATTAAGTGTAAATTTTACCCTAAATGCATAGGGAATGTAACAAAAATTTAACAAATCGAAAAATAAAGGCAATTTAGAAAATAAAGAAAACTTTATATTACTGTGTAGTAGTTAAAATATGTTTGCATATCGGAGGTAACGTGTATGGCAATAACAGTAAACAGCAAAAAGAAGCAAGTAAAGAAAACTTTTCAAGAACTAATCAATGATTTGATGGGTTCAAGTTCTGAAAAGGTTAGATATAATGCAGCCCGCGTTTTAGGCGAAATGGGTGATTCAAAAGCTGTTGAGCCGTTAATCGATGTATTAAAAAATGATAAAAACGGTTCTGTTCGTTTATATGCAGCTCGTGCATTGGGCGAATTGGGTGATTCAAAAGCTACGGAACACTTAATCGAATCGTTAAGAGAAGATAGAAACGTTGACGTTAGAGTTCGTGCAGCTCGTGCATTAGGACGTTTAGGCGGCAAAATCGTTGTTGAACCGCTTGTTGAAGCTCTTAATGATGAAAACTCTCAAGTTTGTATTACAGCAACTGACGCACTTATCGAAATCGGTGATGTTGCAACTGACGCTCTAATGAAATCTTTGAACCATGAAAAAGTTAACGTTAGATGTGATGCAACTCGTGCTTTAGGCGAAATCGGAAACAAGAAATGCGTCGATAAAATTATCAATATGTTATACGACGAATGGGTTAACGTTAGAATCTATGCGGTAACTTCATTAGGTAAATTGAACGATAAAAAAGCCGTTCCTGCACTAATTGACGTTATGAAAAATCGTTCTGAAAACGATTTAGTAAGAGCAGGCGCAGCGGCAGCATTGGGTGTACTTCGTGACCAAAGAGCATTACTTCCTCTTCGTGAATTAATTATGGAAGCAGAAGAACTTGGTGAATTGGAAGATACAGCTCTTAAATCATTCAAGAAAATTATGGCTGCTAACTGGCAAGCAATTCCGGGAGCTACTCAACAAAAGAAACCTGCCGGTACTTTTTAATCAAAAACTTAAAACACATATCTAAAAAAGGAAAGACTAAACATCTTTCTTTTTTTTCTACTGTTTGAAAATTTTTCTTGTAATTATTTTTCGTGGGGTCTATAATGATTACAGAGGATAAACGGGGATGAAGAGCAGATTTTGGGTATTTTTAATCTTTTTATTTTTAATTCTTTGCAGTTCGGCTTCTGCACAAGATGTTTATGCACCCTATGTTCCGCAAGCAAATGAAATTATCTTCAACCAATCCATGTATAAATTTGATGTGATTGATCCGAAAGTCAGCACAAATTACAAAGGTTTTAATTATCCGGGATTACGCGGTGCAAATCAACTTGTTATATACACTCCCGCATTTGGTTACAGAACTAATACCAACGAGTTTGGAACAGAAGCAATTATTATAGGCGATACAGTAACTTCTTTGAGCGGAGCAGATTCCATGATTCCTGCCAACGGTTTTGTTATATCCGGTCATGGACGAGCAAAAAAATGGATTAATGAAAACATTATGATGGGAGCTAAAATCTCAATAGATTTAGAAAAACAAATTATTACTTCATACATAACTTCGGATACATTCCTCTATACGGCAAGAGAACGTATTAAAGAAGTTCAGGAGATGATGCTCTTTTACAATCGCAATGCATCTGACTACAACACAAAACGAACGGAACAAAACATTTCTAAGGCAAAAGATTATATAGCAAAGGCTCAAAAGAACAGCGAGGATTCACAGAAATATGCCTCTCGCGCAATTGAATATGCGAATTTGGCAATGTCTACAGTAATTCCTTATGATTCATCCGAATTGCGAGGAATATGGATTCGTCCTCTATTTTATTCGGAAAAAGATATTCTAAAAACACTTGATGATTTAGCTTATGCAGGTGTGAACAACATTTTTCTTGAAACCTATTATCATGGAAAAACGATATTCCCGTCTCAAACTATGTCAAAGTACGGATTTATAAGACAGAACGAGGATTTTGCAGGATTTGATCCGCTAAAAATATGGATTAGCGGTGCACACAAGCGCGGAATCAAAGTTAACATTTGGTTTGAAACATTTTATGTAGGAAATAAACCTCCAGAAACAAATGCAGAATCAATCCTTGCTAAAAAACCGGAGTGGGCTAATTATCAAAAAAAGAATGCCGACTCTGATACTATCGCATATTCTGTATCTGAACACAACGGATATTTCATCGACCCTGCAAATCCGGAGGTGCAGAATTTTCTTTATGAGCTTTTATATGAAATCGTCAATAAGTACAAGCCGGACGGCATTAATCTTGATTACATAAGATATCCTCAAACACTTGACCCTAAATTCTCAAATTATGATATGTCAAATTGGGGTTACACTAAGTACGCAAGAGGCGAATTTAAAAACATGTACGGCATTGACCCTATAGAGTTAAAAGTTAGTGACCCGCTTTGGTATCAATGGAAATTTTACCGTTGCAATAAAGTTTCAAGCTTCGTCAGACGCGTAAGCCAGTTATGTCGCTACAATAATATTGCAATAACCGCAGTAATTTTCCCAAACAGGGCTGCTGCGCTTGATACAAAACTTCAGGATTGGCGAACATGGTCAATGAATAATTTTGTAGACGGATTTACACCATTGTTCTTAACCTGCGATGACAACACGGCAATGAAACTAATGGATGAAGTTTTGAGAAACAAATCTGCCAGCACAAAATTATACGCAGGCTTGTTTGTTACATTCATGAATGGGGCGTCAACAGATTTAATCAAACAAATACACGCTGCCAGAAAATACTCACTCAGCGGAGTCATAATATTTGATTACGCGCATTTAAACAACAATTATCTGGACATACTAACAGAAAGCGTATTTAAACCAAGCAACAGAGAAGTTATTATAAATGGAGCTCAGACCAAAGGTGGTAAGCGTGGAAGATAATAGCAACGGTCAAAAACGTGCATTTTTGGGCATTTGGTTTGACTGCTGCGGTGTCTATGGAAGAATTTACAAAACAAAAGACGGCACAGCATACGTCGGTAGATGTCCTAGGTGTTTGCGTTCTGTTAGAGTGCGAGTCGGCGACGGCGGCACTAATCAAAGATTTTTTAGAGGAAGTTAACAACTTCCTCTCGCACCTTACAGGTAATTTATGCTACAAAAGGAGAATTATATGAACCTAAACGAATTAAGAAAAGAAAACGAAGTTTTAGATATTTTTTGTGAATTAGTACAGATTCCATCTCCTTCTTTAAAAGAAGAAAAAGTTATTGAATGGATTAGAGATTTTTGCAAAAAATATGATATCAATTTTAGAACAGATGATTATGGTAATGTTTATATAAATGTTCCCGCAACTGACAATTCAAAAGAACCGTTGATGTTATCCTCCCACATGGATGTTGTTGGTGACGACAGCCCGATTGAATTGCAATTTGACGGACAATTTATTAAGGCAAACGGTAGAACATTAGGCGCAGATGACAAAGTCGGTGTTGCATGTGCGTTGACTTTAGCAAAAGAGCTTGTAAGCTCTAAATCAGACCAAGACATTTATCCCCACGGAGGACTTGAAATAACATTTACCCGTGACGAAGAAACTGGCATGAGTGGAGTTGAGCATGTAGAATTTGATAAAATTAATTCAAAATATATTCTTGTATGTGACGCTGACAAGCTCGGTCAGCTCCAAATTTCAGGCGCAAGCTACACAAATGCTAAAATTACAGTAAAAGGCTTTAAAGGAGGACATTCGGGTATTGATATCGGAGACAAAACGCGATTAAATGCCGCAAAATTAATTGCTGAATTGCTTGCAGAATTTCCTCAAGGAGCCTACTATAGCGATGAAACCGGTGTAATCACTTCTTGTAATCTTGGCGCAATAGTTGCAGGCGGGGTTCAAAATTCCATCGCTTCTATCGTTGAAAAAGGAATTAAAACAAACAATTACATTTCAGAAATCTTTAAAAAGACCTCTACCAACATTATTAATACTTTGGGCATGGCTTCTTATTCAATTAGAAGCGCCTCTGTAGAGAAAGAAAACGAGTTAAAAGCGTTAATGCAATCAATTATTGATAAATTTAATAAAGAACATGAAGGTTTAGCTGTTGCTGAAATAGAATTTGAAATTCATTTGCTCCCTTTTGAAAAAGCTGATGATGACAGAGTGGAAATTGCGCATACACGCGCATGCGAACGTGCCGGAATTAAAAACAAAATTGAATCTTTCCACGCAGGTGCAGAAACTCATATTTACTGCCACAACAAAAACGCAAAGGGCGAAACATTTATGCCGTCACTTTTAGGCTTGGCAGATGTTTACAATATGCATTCAGCAGAAGAAAAAGTAGATTACAAAACGTTATTGAAAGGCTATGAAGTAATAAAGAATACATTTTTAACCTTTAATGAAGTTTTGTAAAGAAAAAAGTCAATTTTTATAATTCAGTTGTTTTATTTGCATTATGTAGAAGTTGCAAAGGAGAATTATCATGAATGTTACACCTGTAGAAAACACAAATCTTCAATTTGGAAGAAAAGCCGAATTCGGTCTTAAATTTGCTAGAAATTTAAGTAATGCAGAATATCCAATGGAAGCAAAACTTAAAGGTAATTTAGAAAAAATGAAAAAGAAAATTTCCGAGGAACTTCCTTTAAAATCAAATATTACAGTTGCTCAAAGAGGAAAAGATTTACTTATTAATTCTGGCGAACTTACATCTTATGTTAAAAACGCAAAGGCTATGGACGCAGAGACTTTATATGAAGCAATTGAGGCAAATGTTAATATAAATAATAGAATTTATAAAGAATTAAAGCCAAGATTAGAAATGCTTAAAGAATTTCATATGACTGTATAACAAATAAAAAAGCTCTAAGTAATTAACTTAGAGCTTTTTTTATATCTAAAATAAGCTTATGCCATAGCTTTTTCTACAGCAACAGCAACTGCAACTGTAGCACCAACCATAGGGTTGTTACCCATACCGATTACGCCCATCATTTCTACGTGAGCAGGAACTGAAGATGAACCTGCGAATTGAGCATCACCGTGCATTCTACCCATAGTATCAGTCATACCGTAAGAAGCAGGACCAGCAGCTACGTTATCAGGGTGAAGTGTTCTACCAGTACCACCACCTGAAGCTACTGAGAAGTATTTTCTTCCGTTTTCCCAGCACCATTTTTTGTAAGTTCCTGCTACAGGGTGTTGGAAACGAGTTGGGTTAGTTGAGTTGCCGGTAATAGAAACGTCAACACCTTCTTTAATCATAATTGCAACACCTTCTGAAACATCATCAGCACCGTAGCAACGAACTTTTGCTCTTTCTCCATCAGAGAATGGAGTTTCTTTAACGATTTTTAATTCGCCTGTTTTGAAATCATAATCAGTTTCTACAGCTGTAAAACCGTTGATTCTTGCGATTACATAAGCAGCATCTTTACCAAGACCGTTCAAGATAACTCTTAAAGGTTCTTTTCTTACTTTGTTAGCGTTTCTTGCAATACCAATAGCACCTTCAGCTGCTGCGAAAGATTCGTGACCAGCCAAGAAGCAGAAACATTTTGTTTCTTCTCTCAAAAGCATAGCTGCCAAGTTACCGTGACCGATACCAACTTGACGTCTGTCACCTACTGAACCCGGAACTGCAAATGCTTGCAAGCCTAATCCAATAGCTTCAGCTGCATCAGCTGCATTTTTAATACCTTTTTTGATAGCGATAGCGCAACCAAGAGTGTATGCCCAAGATGCGTTATCAAAAGCAATAGGTTGAATACCTTTTACAATCGCATCTACATCAATGCCCTTTGATAAGCATAGTTCGCGAGCTTCTTCCAAGTTCTTGAAACCATATTCAGGTAAAACTTTGTTAAGAGTAGCTTCACGTCTATCTTGTCCTTCAAATTTTACTGTCATAATTTTATTTCCTTTATTTTATATATTTCGTTAAACCGTCATGCTGAACCAGTTTCAGCATTTGATATTTGGTAAGATTCCGAAACAAGTCCGGAATGACACCTTGTTTTATTCTTCACGAGGATCGATATACTTAACCGCATCAGCAAATCTGCCGTAAGTACCGATATTCTTTTCATAAGCTTCTTTTGGGTCAACGCCTTTCTTGATAGCGTCCATAACTTTTCCAAGGTTAACGAACTTGTAGCCGATAACTTCGTTATTCTTATCAAGACCTAATTGAAGAATATAACCTTCTGTAAGGTTAAGGTATCTAACACCCTTTTGTTTTGTTGAGTGAATTGTACCAACCATAGAGCAAAGTCCTTTACCTAAGTCTTCAAGACCTGCACCTACTGGAAGTCCGTTTTCAGAGAATGCTGATTGAGTTCTTCCGTAAACGATTTGCAAGAACAATTCTCTCATTGCAACGTTGATAGCGTCACAAACAAGGTCAGTGTTCAAAGCTTCTAAAATAGTTTTACCAGGAAGAATTTCACCAGCCATAGCCGCAGAGTGAGTCATACCTGAACATCCGATAGTTTCAACCAAAGCTTCTTGGATAACACCTTCTTTAACGTTAAGAGTAAGTTTGCAAGTTCCTTGTTGAGGAGCACAGCAGCCACATCCGTGAGTTAAGCCGGAAATATCCTTAATTTCTTTACATTTTGTCCATTCACCTTCTTGAGGGATTGGCGCTGGTGTACCTTTTACACCGCGGTGTACACAACATTTTTCTTCGATTTCGTGTGTAATTTCAATTTTGCCCATTTGACCTCCTTATAAATCAAAAATAAAGCTATCTTTTTCCGATAAAATTATTATATAACAAACAGAGGTAAATAAAAGGGGATGTAAAAAATTATTTGTCGTTACTCCCTCTCCTAACAGGAGAGGGAATAATTTAAATCATATTTCCTATATCTTCAACAAATTCGGCAACATCGGTAACAATGCTTCTGGAATATCTGTTATACAAATTTGCAGCCTGTTTCTTTGCAAAATCAAAAATTTCTGACTCAGGATTTTCTTTATTATCTAATAGAGAAGAGAAAAATGTAGCGGTTTCCGAAGTTGTCCTATTTTCAGTATCTGTTTCTTGAATATTATTATGAGTTTCAATCGGGTCAATATCCAGAAATTCAATTTCCATGCCGGCAGGCATTCCCAAATCCAATTCCGAAATACCATTTTTCTGATTAACTTCATTTTTTGCTTCTATTTGTTTGTTCAACAAATCTTCAAAAGTTGTATCACTCAAATCAAAGTTTTGCGCAGCTGTTATTCCTGCTGCACCAATACTTGAAATATTGCCAATAAAATTAGAAACTAAACTCATAAATATATTTTATGTTATTTATTAGCATTTCCCATCCTACATTTATGTGAGATTTTACAAATGATAAAGTTTCGGTATAATAGGTAAAGGAGAGTTTGTATGAAGAGATTAATTTTAAGTCTTATGATTATCTGCACAATGGCTATATCAGCTAATGCGTCAGAAATTTTAAACATTCCTTATAAAAACCTTAAGGAAGAGCAAAAAATCAAGATAGAAAACGATTGTTGGACAACTAAAGTACCAAGACGCGATTCTTTTTATTTTATAAAATTTATTTCAGACGGAAGCGGCAATTATTCTGAATTTTTCGCTTCTGACGGACAATTCGCATTTTCTACAGGAACTCAATATGAATTTATTTACAAAGGCGATTTAATCGGCTATTCAAATCATGACTTGAAATTCTATTCATTTTTTCAAACAGGAAGAGGGATTGAAAGACGCGAGTTAAGCGAGGAAGAAGTACAAGAGTTATTTCCTGATTATAAAATCATAAAGATTTCAGAGTTTTCACAACATACAAATTCATTAAAAATCAAGAAAAATGTTACTCCTCTAAAATTAATTCTTCTTAATGATACGGACAAATATTTTTATCATTATTCCTTTTCATCGGGCAATTCTAAATTTGAAAAATACCCTCTCACTGGATTTTTGAATATTAAGAAAAAAGGAATGATACAGTTTTCACAT
This sequence comes from uncultured Vampirovibrio sp., assembly GCA_964503025.1. GTDB lineage: Bacteria > Cyanobacteriota > Vampirovibrionia > Gastranaerophilales > Gastranaerophilaceae > CAG-196. The sequence continues at coordinate 9,906 of CAZCZF010000013.1, forward strand.
TTTGGAGATAATACAAAAGAGAATCCGTGGTTTATTATTCTCGTGCGTTAATATTCTCGATTAGAACTTAATCATTCAAAAAAATTTATAATGCACCGTTGTCAATTCCTTCTGCTGCAACGAAAGCAGTTGACCAAGCGTTTTGTAGATTAAATCCTCCACAAAAACCATCAACATCTAAAGCTTCTCCAACACAATAAAGATGAGGATATTTCTTAAATTCCATCGTCTTGGGGTTTATTTCATTCAAATCAACTCCACCTGCTGTTACAGTTTCTTCGCCTCGATTTGTTCCGTTTACTAACAGTGTAAAATTATGAACCTTATCCAATATCATATCTCTGGTTTTGCCATCAACCTTATGAGCTTTCACATCGCTCAATTCACTCAAAAGATATTTTACAAAATTCATTGGTAAAAATTCTGATAAAATGTTTTTCAAATCCTTATGAGGATTATTGTTTAACAAATCTTGAAACTCCAATCCTTTTGGATACAAATCAAAACTTAATTTATAAGGAAACCTATCTCGTGCCTTTATTGATGAGATCTTGTATGTCAATGGTCCTGAAATTCCAAAATGCGTAAACAAAATATCATCCGTTACTTTTAAATCTTTTGAATAAACATTTTTTAGCACAACTCCTGATGGAGCTTTAATATCCGTATTTAAACCAACAAGCGAAGGCTTTTGTTCAATTATCTTTATATCTAAATTCTTGAGCAAATCTAATCCCCAGTGACCGCCAACAGAAATTATAACGCGCGGAAATAAATACTTAGCACGATTAGATTCAATTTTATACTCTGTGCCTATTTGCTCAATATTATTAACCGTTTCTTTTATAAAGTGAGCACCTTTTATCTTTTCTAAAATTCTTTCTCGAACTTTTTTCGCATTATTGGATATTGGAAATATTCTTTCGTCATCTTGTGTGTATGTTTCAATTCCCAATTCATCAAAAAGGGCAAGCGTATCAAAAGTCGAGAATTTTGAAAAAACTGAATACAAAAATTTTTCACCACGGGGATAATTTTTTGCTAATTCTTTAAAATCATACTCTGCGTGTGCAAGATTGCAACGTCCTCCACCTGTTGGCAAAAGTGTTCTTAACGGACTACCACCATCAAACAATGTTACTTCAAATCCGGCTTTTAATAAAAAATATGCACAAACGCAACCACTAGCACCTGCACCTACAATGGCAACCGATTTACCAATTGCTGTCATCAGCTTCCGTTCCTCTAGTTCCGTAGAGCGTAACGATTTCCGGTGCTTCCAACTCATCGTACAAAGCTTCTATAGTTTTGTTATAAAGCGGATGCACAAAATCTTCCGCAATTTCAAGCATCGGAACGATAACAAACGCACGACGATGGAAAAATCTATGCGGAATAACCAATGTTTCCGTATTCAGAACAATATTGTCATAAAAAAGAATATCTATGTCTATAGTTCTGTCAGAGTACCCTGAATCGGTATCACGTTTACGTCCTAGCTGTGCTTCAATTCTTTGACATTCTTTCAGCAAATCTTCCGGCGATAAACTTGTAGAAATTTGCACAATAGCGTTTACAAACCAATTTTCTGAATCCATTTGCCAAGGCTCAGATTCATAAAACGATGACGTTGCAACAATTTTTGTATCAGTAAGTGAACCTACCAAGCTACAAGCTTGTTGCAAGTACCCAACTCTATCACCTAAATTTGAACCTAATGATAAATATACTATCGCCATACACTGATTTTACCAAGATAAATCACTTTTTGTCAACAAAAAAAGAAGTCCAGAGACTTCTTTTTGAACTGTAAAATCTTAACAAAACTACTATTTTTGTCCGTAACGTTTTTTGAATCTTTCAACACGTCCTTCAGAGTCAAGAATTTTTTGTTGACCTGTATAGAATGGGTGACAGTTTGAACAAATTTCAACTGTAATGTCATCTACTACAGAACCTGTTTCAATTTCGTTTCCACAAACGCACTTAATAACAGTTTTTTTATAATCTGGATGGATACCATCTTTCATATTTAACCTTCTTTCTGTACTTCTCAAGATTCCAAACTTGATTTTTTCGACCATTTATATTGTATTCTGCTGATTTTTTTTTTGCAAGTTTCTGTAACTAAATTTTAATTAACATACTCGCATTATATCCTCTACAATCAGTTCTGGAGTCAAGTGATAACGTTGATAAAGTTCTTCAACCGAAACTCTGTCCGTAAACTCTTTTGCAGCTCCAAAATTCAGAACTTTTAGTTCAGAGGAACCCAGATACGCGGATATCTTTTCGCCAAATCCACCTTCTAATGCGCCATCTTCTAATGTTGCAACAAGTTTGTGGTCGGCCTTCAATCCATCCAACAATTCGCCATCTACACCTGTTATGAACTTTGGATTAATAAGTGTTGCATTAATACCGGCTTTTTCTTTCAAAAGAGCCTTTACTTTAACGCCCAGAAGGAAGAAATTACCCAGACCTAATATAGCAACTTCTGAACCTTTTTCTACAACTTGATACTTATTAAGCTGAGAATAATCTGTAGAGTCTTTCTCGCCGGTTGTTACAACACCCATAAAAGGAACACGTATTACAACGGATTTTTCAGTTTGCGTAGTTGCCCAATCAAGCATAGCCAAATATTCTTCCTTATTCGTTGGTGCTAAGTAAACCAAATTCGGAATATTAGAAATAAGCGGAATATCATATTTGGTTAAGTGTGTCGCATCCATGCCGGTTATTCCGCCCCAATGAACCAAAATTACAGCAGGACTATTGTTCAATGCCAAATCCTGAGATAATTGGTCATAAGTTCTTTGAATAAACGAACTCATTACTGAAAGAATGGGTCTTGCACCATTTTTTGCCAAGCCGGAAGCGAATGCTACTGCATGTTCTTCTGCAATACCAACATCCACATAGTTTTTACCCATTTTTTCTCTAAATTCAGGAGTAAAACCACTCACCCCCGGAGTTGCAGCAGTTATTGCTACAACATTTTTGTCTTTACTATTCTTTTCAAGTATATAATTTGCTGTTATTGTTTCATAAGTTTCTTGTGAAGAATTAGACTTATCCTTTTTATCCAAAGTTCCTGGCAAAATCCAATGGAACGGCTCTTTATTTATCTCAGCCTCTGCATAACCTTTTCCCTTAACTGTGTACATGTGAACAACAACCGGATGATTCAAATCCTTTACCTGCTCAAAGGTAGAAATCAAACTCGACAAATCATGTCCGTTTTCAATAAAGTAATAATCAAAGCCCAATGATTTAAAGAAATTATTTTCGCCCAATCCTTTTGTTTGTCTCAAATAGCTCAACTGAGCGCAAAGTCCGCCCTGATTTGGCGCTATAGACATGTCATTATCATTAACCAGAATAATAATATTACTATTTAGAACCGCGGCATTATTTAAGCCTTCAAGAGCTTCTCCACCGGTTAATGAACCATCACCTATTATTGCAACGATGTTTTCTTTATCGCCTTTTATATCACGTGCCTTTGCAAGCCCCGTCGCCAAACTGATTGAAGTTGATGTGTGACCAATTTTAAATACGTCATGCGCACTTTCTTCGGGAGCGGTATAACCTGTATATTTAGAATATTTATCAGGGTCCGTAAAACCTTCTTTTCTGCCGGTCAAGATTTTATGCGGGTAACATTGGTGAGAGACATCAAACACAAATTTATCAACAGGAGAATTAAATACATAATGAAGCGCAATAGTCGCTTCTACTATACCCAAATTCGGACCAAAGTGTCCGCCTGTAACATTAACCTTTTTTATTATTAAATCTCTGATTTCTCCAGCTAAAGACGTCATTTCATCTACGCTCAGACTTTTTAAATCTGCCGGAGAATTAATTTTATCTAAAACCATTTCTACCATAACACTCTCCTTTCTTTACATACAATTATAGCCGAACGATAGTTCTTGTAAAATAATTACAAAAATTCTTACCCTCATTGGGGATGACTTTATTTTTCAAAGAGGTTGTAATAATGAGAAAAGAAAGGAGTTGTTTATGTTCTACAACGTATTAAAAGCCAAAGATATTGTCAATTTGGGTGACAAGAAATTTGACAGAGAAGTTTTGATGGAAAACAACAATAGCAGTTTAAGCATGATTGCTATCAAAAAAGATGAAATCATTGACACTCACACTTCTCTGGAAGATGCTGCAATATATGTATTAGAAGGTGAAGTCGAATTGCATTTTGATGCCGAAAAATTCAAGATTGATAAAGGTGAAATTCTTTTATTTAAAAAAGATAAAGAACACAAGGTTTTAGCTCTAAAAGACAGTAAATATTTACTTGTCAAAATATAAAATATACTATTCTTAAAGCGAGAAAGTAAAATTTCTCGCTTTTAAATAAAACATGTTCACTAAGAATAATTCATCAATCAGGACTAATTCTAAAGCATTAGTTTTTACATTTCTTTACAATCGTTTGCGATATTACAAATACTAGGTTTAGGGCTAAGATTAGAGATAAGAGAATTAAAAAAATAACAAAATTATTGATTATCTTTTATGTTATTGGTACAATTTTACATGGATGAGTAATCCTTTAGTATAGTACACAAAAGAAAAGGTTTGAAAATTATGACATTACCAAACGTAGCTTATTTCTCTATGGAAATAGCAATGGATCAATCACTTAAGACATATTCTGGTGGTTTAGGATTTTTGGCAGGTTCACACATGCTGTCTGCCGGTTATTTGCAAATGCCTATGGTGGGTGTGACAATGCTGTGGTCTTACGGTTACTATGACCAAAGAATTGACCACTCAGGCAATGTAGAAGTAGCATATATCAGAAAATATTATGATTACTTGGTTGATACTGGTATCACCGTTGAAGTAGATACTTTCGGAGAAAAAGTTAAAGTTAAAGCATTCAAGGTAAATCCTGAATTGTTTGGCACTTGCCCTGTTTACTTATTAACAACTGACATTGAAGGTAACAGTGATTGGGCTAAGAGCATTTCTCACAAACTTTATGACGGCAACGAAAGAATAAGAATTGCACAAGAGACAGTTCTTGGTATTGCAGGTGTTAGAGTATTGCAAGCTGCAGGTTACAACTTTGATGTTGTTCACATGAACGAAGGTCACGCGCTTCCTGCTGCATTTGAACTTCTTAGACAATACAACGGAAATCTTGATGAAGTTAGAAGAAAAACTGTATTCACGACTCACACTCCTGTTGCCGCAGGTAACGAAGTTCACTGGGTTGATACATTAATGGAAGGCGGATTCTTTGCCGGTGCATCAAGAGAAAGAGCTATTCAATTGGGCGGAGAAAACTTCTCACTTACAGTTGCAGCATTGAGAATGTCAAGAATCGCAAACGCAGTTTCTCAACTTCACGGTCTTGTTGCAAACAAGATGTGGGAATGGGTTGAGGACAGATGCCCTATCAGAGCAATTACAAACGCTGTTAACCTACATTACTGGCAAGACAACAGAATGAATGGCGACAAATCATTCGACGAATTGCTTGCTGCAAAACGTGAAATGAAAGAAGAATTGTTCAGATACGTTGCAAACGTTGCAGGTAAGAGATTTAATCCTGATGTATTGACAATTACTTGGGCAAGAAGATTTGCGGATTACAAACGTGCTTGGCTTATCCTTATGGATAAAGAAAGAATCGAAAGATTGCTTAACGAAGACAAAGTTCAAATCATCTTCGCTGGAAAATTCCATCCGGATGACGTTATGGGCAAAGAAATGTTCAATAAACTTCTTAACCGTTCGCACACTCTTAAGAACGTTGTTGTTCTTCCTGGTTACGAATTACAACTTTCTGGTATGCTAAAACGTGGTACAGATGTTTGGTTGAACACACCATTAAGACCATTTGAAGCATCAGGTACTTCAGGTATGTCTGCTAACGCAAACGGTGCTCTTCACTTGTCAACATTTGATGGTTGGACTGTTGAAGGAACATTTCCTGGAATCAACGGTTACACTGTTGAATACCCTGAAATCGATGACGATATGCCTTGGGAAGAAAGACATTGGGCTGATCACAAGTGCATGATGGACATCATTGAAAACCAAATCATTCCTACTTACTACAACAACAAACAGGAATGGGCTAGAATGATGAGACAAGCAATCAGAACAGCAGAAGCTTACTTCAATTCTGATAGAATGGTAATTGAATACTACAACAGATTGTATAAGCCAATCGCTCACGATGATTGCTCTGCAGGAGAAAAGAAAAAAGAATTAAATATTTCCGAAACTCCTACATTCGATGCTTGGACTTATTCAAATATTAAGTAATTAATATTATTAATAAAAAAGAGGGTGATTTTAGTCATCCTCTTTTTTTTAATAGACATATTATATAAAACTCAACTTATTCCTCAAAAGGTATTGTTATAATATATTTATTGCCTTTTCTTTCTTTTGTCATTTTATCAGCACTTACTTTCTCATCTAAATAATATGACTGTGAAAAATCAATAATTTCTTCACGTTGGCGCGCCTGTTTTTCGATTTCACCGGATACGGTTACAACATTGTCTGTTAGTTTCACATTGATATTTTTTTCTGAACCTCCAATAGGTTTTAAATCAACAATAACTTTGTACTCCCCCGTTTCTTTCACCAAATTTACAAGCATTGGTGCCATTTTTGGTACAAACGGATTGTCTCCAAACCCCTCTTCAATCCTGCGTAAATCTCGTTGCTCCTGTTTTATCAATTTTTCCATTTTTCTCATTTGATACTCAGGTGACATCAAGCGATTCATTCTCATATCCGAAATAAAGTAAAAAGCTAAAAATGAACCGATAAATACTGCCAGAATAATTGCAAAAGTTTTAAACCAATGTTCTCCTCTTTGTCTGTACTCTCTGTTTTCGTTGTCTGTCATATATAAAACTCCTTTCTTTATTCAATTTATTTACAATATCACAACCTCTTATGCAATTAGTCTATCGGGCAACCATTAAATGAACAAAATTTACTCCAATTCGTTTATAATTATATAGGAAAGTTAGGAGAAAAGTATGAAAAAAATATTTGTATCAATATTAGCATTAACAGCAATCATTGGAATTTCCGAAACAGCATTTGCTGCAAGCGGAGAGAGAGGATTTATTTCTGTATCAACTTCCGCAAATACAGAAATTGCACCTGATGTCGCAGAGATTTCGTTTGCAATTAAAACAACTGATGGGAAATCAATGCAAAAAGCTACTCAATTAAATAAAGAAACTTCTGATAAAGTTTTAGCTGCGTTGGGCACAATGCTTACACCTGCAAATGGCGATTACATCAAAACTTCAGATTATAATGCTTCCCCCGTTTACACTTACTCAAGCGGCAAACGCAATTTTGAGAAATACGAAGTATCAAACAGGGTAATTGTACATACAAAATCCATCAATCAAGTCGGAAATCTTATAGACAAAGCAATCGAAGCCGGAGCAACAAATGTTGACAGCTTAAACTTTTCCGTCTCGACTTATGATGCACAGTGCAACGATTTATTGGGAATTGCAACTCAAAAAGCACAAACAAGAGCCAATGTTGTAGCAAAAAATCTTGGCACGACTCTTGACGGAATTAAATCTTTAAACGTAAGCTGCAACGCTAACAGCAGCAATAATAATCCAAGAATGTATTTGGCAAAAAATGTAGTGACAGACGGAGCTGTAACCGAAAGCGCCAGTGGAAGTTCTACCTCGATTTCCAGCGGTGTTATTAAAATCTATGCCAACGTCAATGCAAATTTTTATGTTAAATAATAGTAACGCAGGCGGTTTAAACCGCCTGCGTTTGTGATAGAATAGTTTTATGAAAGATAAGAACAAAATAATAAAGCGAATAATGAATGCACTCACCGCAAACGATTTTGATTATGCGAGAAGAATTGTTGAAAACGATCTTAAACGTTTGGGTGTAAAAGATGAGTATTATTTTTATCTTGCATTAATTAACCAAGATTTAAACGAGAAAAAAGAGTTATACACAAAGGCAATTGAAGCAAATTCAGAGTTTTTAGACGCTTATATTAACAGAGGACTTGTAAATAACGAGCTTGGTAATTATGAAGCTTCTCTGAAAGATTACGACAAAGCTATCGAATTAGACAGAAAGTGTGCTCTTGCGTATAACAATCGCGGTTATACAAAATTTTTGCAAAAAAATTATGACGGTGCTCTTGAAGATTACAACAAAGCAATATTGCTCAACCCAAAATTCCAGCTGGCGCTTGATAACAAGGCACGCTTATTTGCGGAAGTTTGTATGGAAGACGATAAAGACTTTAGTGAAAAATATTACCTAAGCCGCGGAATAATGGAGATAAATGAAGGAAATTTACCGGATGCTCTTGAAAATTTGGATGAATCATTAAAATTCAATCCTGATTCTGCTACCGCATATTTTTACAAAGGTGTGGCATTCCACAGCTTAAACAAAGATGACGCTGCCTTTTCTAACTATACAAAAGCTATAGAGCTGGATAAAAATATGGTAGATGCATATTTTAACAGAGGGCAGTTATTATTAAAAACAAATCCGAAGCAAGCAGTTGATGATTTTGTATCAGCAGTTGCGCTAGACTCTAAGTTTTTAGAAGGATATTACGCGCTTGCAGCTGCTCAAAAAAATCTCGGGCAATATGAAAACGCTATCAAAAATTTGGATAAAATAGTTGAACTGGAGCCTAATGCCGTTAACGCAAAAGCTTTAAAAAAACTTATTTTTACCAAGTACCTAAAAAAATAGAAGATTGATTTCATTCTGTTCTTTTGTGTATAATGTTGCTATGAAGAAGTTTTTGGGAGTAAGTTTAATTGTAGCATTACTTGTGCCGCAAATTGTTTTTGCCAATGCCGGCTCAGTTGTTACGTTAGATAAAAGCGGCATTGAAAAGCCTGAATTGAATATTGAATCCGCTTCTAAACAACTGCAAGGCTCGCTACTTGTTAATGATTCAGAAACTTTAGCCAATCTTATTGATATCCAAAAAGAACACGATATAAAAGATTTGGAAAAGCTTTGGCAGGGAACAGTTGAAAACAATCAGGTTATAGAGTTTGCACTAAAAAAACTTGCCACTCCCGAATCGCAAAGAAGGATTCATTCTTCTTTGATGGCAAAAACACTTTCTGCCATTGTTGCTGGAGCATCTTTTGTTCCAAGCTTAATGGGTGCAAATTACGGAATACAAACCTCTGCATTTTCTGCCGGCAGAATTGCGCAAGGACTTCTAAACAAAAAAAATGTTCCGCAAGAAACCCCGCTCACAGATACGGAGTTGATTGAACTTGCAAGTATGGTAGAAGATTTGCAGGATTCGCTGATAAGTTCTTATTACAACTATAAAAATACTTTGAGCCAACTCAAAGATACACGTTCCAAGATGATTTTATACAGCAGGAATTATTCAAAAGCGCTTAGTGGTGATGACATTTTAGAAATCGCAATCTCATCATCTTTATACGATGGCATGAGAATACAAGAATTTAACCTTGAACAATCTGCAAAAAAATATCATATTCAACTACAAAGATTAGCAGGGAAAAAAGTTGTAGACTCTTTAGAATTGTACCAATATGACTTTAATTCCGTATTGTACAAGAATGGAGGGAGCAAATGAGAAGGGTTTTAATAACAACATTCCTCCTTTTTGCTCTGACTCTTTCTGCCTTTGCAGAGGTAAAACTTAACGATGTAACCTCAGCAAAAGAGTGTTTTTATCGTCTCGGAACAACGGATACTCCGGAAAATAAAGTTGATATCACTACAAAAGCTGACGTCAAACCTCAAATAGTAAAAGAAGAAAAATTCTACAGCGAAGGATTGACTTATGCGGATTTAAGCATAAAAAAAATGGCAACGGAAATTTCAGGCTCAATAGAAGTTGATTATAACGAAATGTTGGCTGACTTATCCCTTTTATGGCAAGGTGCTGCAACAAAAAGTGACACAATAAAATTTGCCATATACAAACTTTCAAATCCGGAAAAAGATAAACCTGACGATAGCGCAGTAAAAAAAGTGCTTACTACAATCGCCGGTATGTCCACATTTTTGGGAGCCGGAACCGGCAATCCGGTTCTTGCAAGTGCGGCTCTTATCGGTGGAAATACATTGGGAATAATGTCTCAAGATACAAAAGCTCTAAATTACAAATACACACAAGTAACTGATGCCGATATGATAATTTTGGTAAGAAAAGTTGACGAGCTTCAACAAAAAGTCGTTGATATGTATTATGACTACATGACAGCCAGGCAGCTTTACGATATGACAACAAAAATGGTGCAAGACAGATACAAGATTTACCAAAATTCTCAAAAATTGTCAAAAGAAGTTATTTTAATTACAGACACCTTTTATCGAGAAGCTTTGGATGAACAAGTAAAAGCACGCGGAAGTTTTTTTGAAAAGCGCTCTAGACTGGAACAACTCGTAGGTAATGATATATTTAGACAATTCGAGACCAGCGTAGACGAGAGATACGCGAAAAACCAGTAATATATTTTATTTTCGCCTTTACATTTCTTAAAAAATATGATATCTTGGATATAATAACATTATGAGGGTGAGCAGACAATTACCCCAATATTAGTATAAATAAGGAAGTTATATGTTTCAAAGGAATTTAGAATTTGTGAAAAATCTGGCTCTAAAATCCAGATTAGAGCGTATTTTGCTTGAAGAATCCAGAAAAGACATGTCTTACTGTATGACTTCATCAAATGATTATCTTCTTTTGAAAAAGGATGTTCCACTAGATGATTTGAATAACCCGCGCAAAGCCGTTAAAGATATGCTCAACGCAACAATTAAAAATCCAATGGGTACTAATGACATCATTATCACTTTTGGCATCGGTTTGTGCTATTTATTAGATGAAGTTTACAACACATATCCATCAAAAATTTTTGTATATGAACCTGATATTAACATATTGCATTTTGTTTTAAACAATGTTGATATTTCAGAACATTTGGCTAGTGGAAGAGTTTATATAACCAATGATTTAGACGAATTAATGCAAAAACTTTCCGAAAGTTACATTACAAAAGATAAAGTAGAAATAGTTTATTTAAAAAATTATGCAGTGGTTAAAAGCCAAGAACTTTTGGAGCTTACTCAAAAAGTTTTTGAGACTTGCAGAAGCAAAATGGTAGATGTTAATACGATTACAAAATTCTCAAAACGTTGGCTTTTGAATACACTAAAAAATATTCACCAAATAAATAGCGCATCAAACTCGTACAGACTTTCGGATTTAAAAAATAAATTTTCAGGCAAAACAGCTCTTATTCTTGCAGCCGGTCCATCACTAAATAACGACATTGAAAAAATAAAATCAAACAGAAGCAAGTTTGTAATCTTTGCTGTAAATAAAGTATTAAGAGTTCTTGATAATCACGGAATAATACCTGATTTTGTGGTATGTCTGGACGCTTGCTTTATAAATAATACTTTGACCGGAATAGAAGAACTTTGTTCTAAAACAAATTGTATAATGAGTTTAAAGTCTGACAGCGACTTGTTTTCAAAGGATTTTAAACGCGTTTTCGTATCTTTTCCGGAAAATGATATGGTTACGAAGAAGCTCTCCGATTACAATAATATTAAAACCAGTGAAAACGGCGGAACTGCAACATCGTTTGCTCTCGTTGCAGCCATAGAAATGGGATTCAGCAAGATTATTTTTGCAGGTCTTGATATGGCATTTAAAGATGATATTGCGTATTCTACGGGTGAACTTATAAATAAAGTTAATAATTCAGCAATTGCAGTCGGAAGAACACAGAAAAAAATAGTTAAGGTTAAGTCCGTAACCGGTGAACTTATAAATACAAGAGAAGACTATGCAGCATTTATTCAGCACTTTGAAACACTAATAAAAGAATCGGGACATACCGAAATTTATAATACCACTGACTTTGGTGCTTATATTGAAGGTATGAAATACGCTGCATTTGATGAAATCATGTTTTTCGCATCATTCTCTGCAACAGACACTCCATTCATTCTTGGAAAAATTCAACCGCTGAAACTAAAAACAGAGGAATGGGCTAAAGAAGAACTATTGCTTATCAATAATGTCATCTCTATGCTTTCAAAAGGCAATTTTGCACCTGCATTAGTATCCTCTATAGTAAAATGTCCGTTAACATATCAATATATGCAAGCTGATATTCTGAAAATATTACAATCAAATTGCGAACAAGCTTGTGCAGAAGAATTTGTACAAAAAGCAAAACTTGCAGTAAAAGATATTATTGAAAATTTACAAAAAAATAGATTAATATAGGAGTTCTGTATGATAAAAAAGATTTTTTTAACACTCGCATGTGTCCTTTTGACAGTATCCGCCTCAATGGCAGCTACACAATTGAAAGTTATTGCGACAGAAGATTTTAAAACAGAATCTCCAAGTAAAACCATAAATGTTATAATACCAGAAGAATCCACGCTTGGAAGTTACACACTAAGTACAAATACCGTTTTACATTGTGATGTGCTTAAGGTTGTTGACCCAAAACGCGGGAAACGTAGTGCAGGATTCTTTGTTCAACCAACATCATTTACATACAAAAATGAAACAACAGAAATCAAAGAAAATATGTATGGCAAATATTCTAAATTCGTACTCTCCAAAGAAGAGTTGAAAAAAATACCTCCATTTAAGTTAGTGAAAAAAGCCGCATTAACAGTCGGTAACTATTTCGTCAAAGGAGCGTCAGTTGCATATTATTTTGTAGAAGGAGCTGTTAAAAACGAGAATGATAACCGTTTAAAATCCGGTGCAAAAAGTGCTTTTGATTCAACACCTTTATCATATATAGAAGAAGGCGCAGAACTCGATATCAAAGTCGGTGACGAATTTTACTTCGTATTCAAAACAGAAGAGGATATCGAAGAACCAAATTATACATACACCGAACAAAAATCTTAATGAATCATATACGTAGCATTTGAGCCGAGGACTTTGTCTTTTAAGCGTTTAAAACCTTTGCCGTAAATGTATTTCATCTGTTCAACAAGGTTTTCTTCTACATCAATCAAATACATATCATGGACAATAAATTCCTTGATAATGAATACTATGCTCTGATTTTTTGTCCAGATAATGCTTGTATCTGATGAGTCATTTTTTAGTGAAGATATTTTACCTACAACTCCTTCATTATCATCAGCTGCTATAATAACCATCCTTCCGCCAAGAGAAAGCTCTATGTCTCGCGCAAAAGCATGCTCAAACACCATTCCGAAACGAGATTGGAAATTGTCATACCCAACCATCCTAATCTCCACATTTCGATTGTATGCATTCAAAAGCTCTTTTTCAAAAATTCTGTAATCTTGAGACCATACTTCCATATAAATCTCTCGTTTTGCATTCCGAATTACCTCTATAATTTTATCTTGGATATTTTGTTTTCCGTTTATTGTGATAATAGGCTCATTGTAATCATCTTTCACCTCTGGCAAATGCTTATCAAGATAATTAATTGTAGAATTTATTTTTTTTGCATAACTTGCCGTCAATTGTTTTGGCTTTATTGGTGTATAGGTCACAGGTTTTGTATTTGCAGACACTACAATTTTTTTCTCTTCAAGCACTTTTAATGTGTCATAAGTTCTTGATTGCGGAATATTTGCAAGCTTCGAAACCTCATATCCCGTTGCAGGATATTTCTTCAATAACGCAATGTAAACCTTCGCCTCATAAGTATTAAATCCGATTTCTTTTAACTTTTCTACCAAATCTGCCATAATTTGATTGTAACATTCCTTTACAAAAAGTCAATTTTTGCTAACCAAAAAACTTTATATATATAAGGTTAGTTTTAAATAGGTTAGGATAAATATGGTATCTCCAATTAATTCACTTATGAATATGGAATATATGTTATACGGCGGGACACTCGGTGCTAATACTTCTTGTCCAAGTTTTGCAAACGGTTACAGAGCCAATAATCTAAGCTTTTATGGAAACAATACGTTTGGCATGTCACCATATTACACAAACAACTCTGCTTTTAACGGAGGTTGGAACACTACAGGAATTAATCAAGGGGTAAATCAAGGGGTAAACCGTGGTATCAACCAAGGAGCAAGTAACACTATCGGCAATAAAGTTGCTACGGAAGTTGCGTCAAAAGACTTAAACACATTAGGTGATTATTACATAAAAGGGCTTAATCCTACAGAATCGATAATGGGAGCTGCTGTTGGCGGTGCAGCATTTGAAATTTTCAACAATATGCGTTTTATTGCACACCCTTGGAACTCATTTACTACAATCGGCAAGGTAGAAAAGGCTTTCAGAACTCCGGAAGCAAAAGCGCTTTGGGCAAATAAAGAAAATTATAACTTAATGCGTGATGCTTATGCAAGAATGCACAAGCTTGAAGGCGGAGCAAAGAGTCGATTAGGTTTATTCAAACAAAGAATAGATAAAACTACTTATGACGCATTAAAGTCTGAAATGGAAGCTGCGATAAAGAGCGGTAATAAAGAAGCTATTGCAACGGCAACAGAAAAAATCAGAGTTGCAACAAATGCAAAAACGGGATATATTCCTCGTGGTTTCAATTCCGTCAAGAAAGTGTTAAATATCTCAGAATCAGTAGTTGTAGAATCTGACGGTTTGTTAACCAAATTATGTAAAAATATTAAAAATACGTTTGCATACAAACCATTAACAGCAGTTGCCGATAAAATTGCTAATACAGGCTCAATCTCACAAGCTGTTTCTAAAAACATGACTGAAAAATATGCAACAAAAACTTTTGCTCAGCATTTAATTCACGACTTAAAAGGTCAGGCAGGCTTAGGTGGCTTAATATTTGCAGGTATGGAATTTTTCTTCGACAGGGATAAAATCTCTGCAGCATTCAAAGAAAGTGATTCTAACGGTTGGAAGCAACTTGGTCAGACATCAGTTAAAGCAGCAGGTTCGATTGCCGGATGGGCAGCGGGCAGTGCAGCCGGTACTTGGGCTGGTGCAAAACTTGGAGCATTGGCAGGTAGCGCAATTACTCCGGGGGTTGGCACATTAATCGGCGCAGTTGCAGGTGGAATCGGTGGTATGATTGGATGCAACTTAATGGGTAAACTTACTCATAAGATTGTAGGTAAAGATGTCGGTACCGAGGCTGAAGTAAAAAATATGAAGAAAACTCCTCAAGGTCAAGCTCAACTACTTTCTCTCACTTTGCAACAAGCTCAAGAAGACAAAAACTTAGATCCAAAAGTTGCACTTGCGCTTCAAAACTTAGCTACTCAGTATGCGTAAAAACAAAGATGTAAATAAAAAATTTCCTATTAATTAACCTATATATTCCCTTCATGCTAAAATTAAAGCAAGAAGGGATTTTATTTTATGAGAAGTGATAACATAAAAAAAGGAATTGCAAGAACACCACACAGAAGTCTTTTAATGGCGACCGGAGTATCAAAAAAGAACATCAATTCACCATACATAGGAATTGCGAGTTCATTTTCCGATTTAGTTCCGGGGCATATCGGAATGCGAGATTTGGAACGACAAATTGAAAAAGGTATTCATACCGCCGGGGGGCAAGCATTTATCTTCGGAGTTCCTGCCGTTTGTGACGGGATTGCAATGGGACACTGCGGAATGCAATATTCGCTCCCTTCAAGAGATTTAATTGCAGATTGCGTTGAAACCGTTGCAAATGCACATCAGCTCGATGGATTGGTATTGCTCTCAAATTGCGACAAAATAACTCCGGGAATGCTCATTGCAGCGGCAAGAATCAACATTCCATGTATAATTGTAACAGCAGGACCTATGCTCGACGGTGAAAGCAAATGTGAAAAACTTACAATGATAAAAGGAGCTTTTGAATCAATCGGGAAATACAGAAACGGAGAAATTACGCAAGACAGACTGCTTGAATTGGAAGAAGCGTCTTGTCCGTCAGCCGGTTCTTGCCAAGGACTCTACACCGCAAATACAATGGCTTGTTTAACAGAAGTATTAGGAATGAGTTTACCTTATTGTGCAACCTCTGCGGCTGTTTCGTCTCAAAAACGCAGAATAGCTTTTGAAAGCGGCATGCAAATTGTTGATTGGGTAAAAGATGATAAAAAACCGCTTAATATCATCACTAGAGAGTCTTTAAGAAACGCTATTATCGCAGATTTAGCAATGGGCGGCTCAACAAATTCATTTTTACATATTCTGGCATTGGCTAATGCTGCAGAAGTGGATGTAAGTTTAAAAGACTTTGAAGAGCTTTCACATAAAATTCATCAATTCGTAAAACTGGAACCATCTTCAAACATAACAATGACTGCATTTCATAACGCAGGCGGCATTCCTGCCGTTGTAGATGACCTTATCAAAAGCGTTCCTGAATATAATGGAGATGATTACAGAGGAGTTTATGTCGATAACACAGTTGTTCATCCTTATTCCGAACCATTTAATACAAAACCGGGGCTTGGTATTTTATACGGAAATATCGCACCAGAAGGTTCGGTTATCAAAATTTCCGCTGTTGATGAAAGCTGTTACGAGTTTGAGGGAACGGCTAAAGCTTTTGATTCGGAAGAAGATGCGATGGCAGCTCTTGAAGGTGACAAAATCAAAGAAGGAGATGTTATTGTAATTCGGTATGAAGGCCCGAAAGGCGGTCCCGGCATGAGAGAAATGCTTGCACCGACCTCACTTTTAGTAGGCAAAGGACTCGGAACAAAAGCTGCTTTAATTACAGACGGCAGATTTTCCGGCGGAACAAGAGGTATTTGCGTCGGACACATTTGTCCTGAAGCCGCAAATGGCGGTGTTATTGCGCTGATTAAAGATGGTGATAAAATAAAAATCGATATAAATAAAAGAACACTCGATTTAATGGTATCAGACGAAGAACTGGAAAAAAGACGCAGAGAATTAAAACCTTTTGTATCAAATGCTAAAGGATATTTAAGCAAATACTCAAGAACAGTTCAAGATGCCAGCCATGGAGCAATTGTATAATTGAACAAAAATGAACTTAGAATATGGGCAAAAGAAAAACGCAAAGAACTCAATATTGAACGATTGAGCAAAGAGCTTGTACAACAACTTCAACAACTTAACGAATATAAGCAAGCAAAAAACATCATGATTTTCTACCCGATAAAAGGAGAAATCAATTTGTTATCTTTATTAGATGACAAATCAAAAAACTTTTACCTTCCAAAAATTGACGGAAAAAATTTGTTATGTTGTCCATTCAAATCAGGAGATGAGCTTTGCGTTTCATGTTTTAAAACAAAAGAACCTTTAACGGAAGCCGTAAATAAAAATTTGATAGATTTGGTTATTGTACCTGCACTTTGTTGTGACAAACAGAATTACCGACTCGGTTACGGCGGTGGTTTCTATGACAGATTTTTAGCAGACTCAATCGCTAAAACTATTGTTTGCATACCCAAAGAATTAATCGTTGAAAGAATTTATCCGGAATCACACGATATTGCAATAGATATTATCGTTAATTGCTAATTTATCATTGATTAAGCGGATTGACAAATTAAATTCGGTGAATATCATTAAAATGTTATGAAAAAGCGAAACACAGGATATTTTTATGGCACATTGGCTGCAATAAGCTACGGAACAAATCCCCTATTTGCACTTCCGCTTTACGCAGGTGGAATAGGTGTTAACTCCGTACTTTTTTATAGGTACTCATTTGCTGTTATTATTTATGCGCTTTGGCTAAGCCTTATTAAAAAAGTTTCATTGAAAATCAAAAAAGAAGCGATTATCCCGTTGTTTATGCTTGGCATTCTTTTTTCTATGTCATCACTTCTTCTGTTTGAAGCTTTCAAACTTATCGACGCAGGAATTGCCTGTACAATTCTTTTTATCTACCCTGTTATGGTAGCACTTCTTATGGCATTGTTTTTCAGAGAAAAAGTAAGTAAAACGACAATTCTATCACTTATTTTAACCTCCTCGGGTATAGCATTTCTTTCTGATTGGAGCGGTAATCAGCATGTAAACTTAACCGGAATCATAATCGTTCTATTAGCTTCACTTTGTTATGCTTTATACATGATTGGTGTACAGAAAATTAACGTAATAAAACGAATAAAATCCTGTGTACTATCTTTTTACGTAATGTCATTCGGACTTTTTGTCTATGTTTTCAACCTCAAATGCTGCACAGAATTACAAGTTCTTCACTCCCCGTTTCTATGGCTTTGCGCAGTTGCACTCGCCATTATCCCGACAATTGTTTCCATTGAAACAATAAATTACGCAATAAAACTAATAGGTTCTACCAAAACAGCTTTATTAGGTTCTTTTGAGCCTCTTACTGCTCTTTTTATCGGAGTAACATTATTTAACGAAAAACTAAACCTACAAATCATTTGTGGAATTGCTTTAATACTATTTGGAGTTGCCTTACTTGTAATAAAAAGCACTGTTACAAACAAAGCTCATTCTTAATTTTTCCAACGATTTTCATAAGCTTCAACGGCTTTTGCAGCCTCTTCTTCCGAATATTGATACGCAGAAAGACTCAACACAATTCGACCTTCTGATTCTTCATAGAGCTTTTTCTTAATTTTGTAAGGGTAAGTTTCATTCCCCTGCATATTTCCGGCATGAATTTCTCTAATCACGTCTTCAATATACATTTGCATATATTGAGGGATTTTTGGATGTCTTTTTATGTATTCGCATAATGGCATATTCTCTCTGTATCGATTACCACTTGCTGAAGTTAACAAAAAGTTTCCAATTGTGTTCATCCCACCAACTGATGCAGGAGTCACATGTTCTATAGAACCGGTCGAAGCAATAAACAAGCGCCTTACAATTTCAACTTGTTTGCGTTTGGAATACTTGACAACAAATGCATTCCTACTACTTTCAGATGTCGGCAGGAAAAGAGCTTTATTTTTTATATCATTAAAAATCTCTCGTTCGTTTTCATTCGGGATAATTTCTTCCAACGAATTTAAAAATATTTTACGCTTAAATGTATCTCTTTTACTATCACCCAAAATTATCTGACGACACTTTGTCGTTTTTTCTCGAATTTTTAACGCGGTATTGGGAGACAATTTTCGAGTTAAAAAGTCGACTTCATCGAGAACTTCCATTTCTTCCAATTTTAATTTTATCAAACAACTTCCTTTTATCATCAACAAACAATTTTGCAGATTATCATAAGGATTTATCATTGCAAAATCCTTAAAAATTGCATACATTGACTTTTCTACAGGAAGAAAATTCTCTTGATATGCCGAAAGTAATTCCACTGCATCTTTCGCATTCTTACATTTACCAAGCCCCTTTTCAAATACTTTAATTTTTTCACTCGGAATAATTTTCACACCACGATATGGGCAAACAATATTTCTCAACCGTCTCAGGGGTTTTCCGGCTGAAGTTTTGCCCTCATAAGGGATATCATAGTAATATTTCAAATAATTTTGAGGAGTTACTCGCTCAGGTTTTCTGAATGGCATATACCGCCTTTTAGGATGCTATCTTATATCTTCATGATACCAGATTGTAAAAGCCACCGCAAGGGTGGCTTTTTTCTTTTTATCTGTCGTTATGAGCTCCAATTCTATGAACTCTTATAAAGTTTGTTCTGCCTGTAATCAATTTTGGAATAGAACCTATGATAATTATTCTTTCTCCGTTTTTAAAATCAGTGTTCTTATAAATAAAATCATTGATTTTTGAAAGCATTGAAGAATCCAATACAAAATCCCATTCTCTACAATATGGAGTAATTCCCCAGAAAAGGTTTAACCTTCTGCAAGTTGACTCCATATCAGAAATTCCTATTACAGGAACAGACGGATGCAACTTCGCCAACAATTTCGGTGTGTAACCGGTATGTGTAAATGCCAAAATAGCTTTTGCATTCAAATCTTGAGCCATTTTAATTGCAGCATTTGCAATTGCTTGTGGTGAAAGTTCGTAATAATCGCTAACATCAAGAGAAAGATTTACCGGACATAATTTGCAATTTTCAGTATTATCCGCAATTTTTCTCATCATAGAAACAGCCTCTAGCGGATATTTACCCATTGCAGTCTCACCTGACAACATAACAGCATCTGTTCCGTCAATAATTGCATTTGCAACATCACTAGCCTCTGCTCTTGTCGGAATTGGCTCTTCTATCATTGATTCCAACATCTGAGTCGCGACTATACAAACTTTTCTCTGCTTCGTTGTTTTTTTAATAATAACCTTTTGTTCTATCGGCACATCTTCCGGAGACATTTCTATACCCAAATCTCCACGTGCAACCATAATTCCGTCTGCTGCCTTTATGATTTCATCCAAATTTTCTATTGCTTGTGGCTTTTCTATTTTCGCAATTATAGGAATTTTTCCGCCAAATTCTGCAATATATTTTTTCGCTAATTCAATATCTTTTGCTTCTCTTACAAAAGAAAGCGCTACATAATCAGCTTCATTTTCAACAGCAAACTTAATAAATTTTACATCCCTTTCGGTAACAGCACTAAGGCTCGCTGTTGCCCCAGGAAGATTTATACCTTTTCTAGAACGAATCACTTGACCATAAAGCACTTTTGCAACAACTACATCTTGAGAAGCTTCCAAAACTTCCAATCCAACTTTGCCATCATCTAAAAGAATCTTATCTCCCGCTTTTACATCTTCTACAATGCCGTCATAATCCACCGGAATCAAGTCTTTATCATCAGTCTCTTTTGGTGTCAATTTAATAATTTGACCTTCTTGAATTGATATAGGTTCATCAAGATTTCCTACACGAATCTTTGGTCCTTGTAAATCCACCAAAACAGGAATAAAAGTATCTAAGTCACTTGATACTTTTCTCACCGTTTGCAACGTAGTTTTATGCTGCTCTATATCTCCGTGCGAAGTGTTTAATCTGAACGTTGACGCACCAGCCTGTGCTAATTTAGAAATCATTTCGTACGTAGAAGTCGCAGGTCCTAGTGTCGCAACAATTTTTGTCTTTCCTCGTTTTATTGTTTCTTGCATAATCGCCCCCAATAATGTCATCTCGTTTAGGAGTAAATGTTCCTAAATCTTCGGTTTTTCTCCAAATGACATTATATAATAAAAAAAATTAGAAGGCTTAAAATATTTTTGATAAAAACGACTACGCAAACTTACTTCATTATGACTCTTGTTCTCTTTTCATTTTCGGAACTAAATAACCGAACCCATAAATCATCATAGAAGCTTGAGCAATAATTGCAACAACTATGCTTATTATTGTATTTTGCAGTGTTACCAAATTATTCGTCCAGAAATACCAAGAAGTATAAATTGCAATCGGAATATTTAACAGCATGCTTACAACAAGCCCCGGATTATACTTTCTTCCGAATATAAAAAACATTCCGACATGAGCAAGTGCATTTAAGAATGAAAAAAGTGCAGTCCACACTCCCCATTGAAGTCCGAAAAAATGTGCTAATATTGCCGACAGCGGCATTGCAACATATACCAGCGGTATATTTATCCAAAACGAACCAACTTTTGTAAGCGGATAATCACCTCTTTCCGATTTCATCATGTGACGATTAAAAAAGTCCAAAAAACCGGCAGGGAAAATATATTCCTCAAATTCGTGAACCCAATAAACAATGACTTGAAGCCATATTAAATATAATGGATAGTTCACATCTCTTACGTATAAAAAAATTAAAATAAAGCAATAAAATGCCAAAAAAGGTGTTGCTTTCATCCAATTGTCATATAACCATTTCATAGCAATTCTCCTACATTAACAATGAGAATATCGTACCATAAAAGAATTTGTCACAAACAAACTTAATATTTATAATAGCTTCCGATAGATTTAAACTCTATAAAATATTTTGCAAATTCTAATTGTCTAAATATTTTATCTTCCGATTTCTACTGCTTTTGCAGCCATGGATTTAGAAATATTAACCAATGCAAGGTTCGCCTCGTATGCTCTTTGTGCCATAATAGCGTCTGCCATGTCAACCATAGCATTTACGTTTGAGGAACGGATGTAGCCGTTTGCATCTGCATCAGGGTGCCCCGGAGAGTATATTCTTTCTCCCGGAGTAGGGTCCTCAACGCAGCCGTTGAATGTCACTCCGCCTTGCAGGTATGGAAGCGTACCCGTTCCAAACACGTCATTTTTCATTACGTTCATTAATCCATGGAATGAAATATCTTCAGAAGCATTTAATACCGGTATACGTCTTACGTA
The DNA here is from genome assembly GCA_964503025.1 of uncultured Vampirovibrio sp. Lineage (GTDB taxonomy): Bacteria > Cyanobacteriota > Vampirovibrionia > Gastranaerophilales > Gastranaerophilaceae > CAG-196. The sequence goes on from CAZCZF010000013.1 coordinate 32,150, forward strand.
ATTCGGTGTATCAACATTTGCAATGTTTTTAGCATGGATATCAAGCCTTAAACCATGTGTCTTAAGTGCATTTGATCCGATATTCATTGATTCTAATATACTCATGCTTGCCTCACTTTACTATAACTTGCAGTTAAAATTTTTTTATCTATTCTTACTTACCAACGTTAATAACAGTTTTCATTTCCGTTATGATATTTGACATCCTTCTTGTAGCCATAGAGTATAGAAGCGAATTTTTTTGCATTTCCGTTAACTCTTCTGCAATATCGATTTCCTGCTTGCGCCTATCCTCAAGAACACCGGATGGTCCAAGCTCGGTTGACAACTTTGTTTCTAATGGACTGTTCATTGAGCCAAGATACATAGAAAAATCAATGTCGCGTCTTACGTATCCAGGGGTATCGACATTTGCAATGTTAGAACCTAATGCTCGCTGTTTTTGCGAAATCAAGTCGAGCATTAAATTTGTTTTTCCTATTGAATCTAAACTTGTGTACATTTTATTCTCCTTGGAGTTTTACGGTTTCTATATAAATATAAGGCTTATAGCTTTACATTAATGGCGAATTATTGCATGCGTATACTATTCTCTGATATTTATAGCTTTATTGTACATATCATCTGCGACTTTCATAAGATTTAAACTTGCAATCATAGAAGCGTTTAATCTCATTAAGTCATTAAGTTCGTCATAAATATTTGTATTTGAGATTTCGGTCGCGTATTGCCTGATGTTTTCAGAATTTTTAATTATTTTCGGTGCACCTGATTCCTCGTTATACACCATTTTGTTGTTATGACCTTGTTCTAAAGCTTCCGGACAATCGAACTGAACAATTGGAATCGTACCGATTTTTTCCGGCAGAGAACCTGCATTATCGTAGTTCATAACATCACCATTTGGTTTTATCTCAAATTTGTAGGAGTTTGCAGGGATTTTTATACCGTCGCCAACCATCCAATCATCAACAGTCATTAAATAACCATTTGCTCCTCTTTTAAATGCGCCATCCCTTGTGTATTGAACAACTCCATCTTCTGAAACAACAGGTATGTAGCCTTCCCCGCTGATTGCGACATCATACGGATTCTTGCTTATTTTGATTGAACCTTGAAGAGCATTGGTTCTTATTGCACCATCAATATAACCGTCCTCTCGGAGAATTTGCTCAAAACGACTTGTTTTGTAAGCTGCGGTATTATAGTTTGAAAGATTGTTGGCTACGTAACCCAACTTTTCAAACTGCATAGTAGCATTATTTATACCTTTTCTTACAACGGCTTGCATATTATACATTTTTCAAATCCTCCTAATTTGCAGAACCAAGTTGACTAATAACTTTTTGCAAATTCGTACTTTCTATCAGAAAAATTTGTCTATTTGCTTCAAAATTTCTTACAACAGGTTTTACTGCAAGAAATTCATTTTGCAAAGATACGTTTGAAAACTCATTGTACCCTTGTTTTACATCCGGATTCATAACAGCCATTCCGTTAGTGTCAACAATTCCTAAGTACCCCGCATCTAAGAGTTGATTTGAATCCTTGGAAAATACACTAACTTTACCTTTTGTATTAACAATAACTTGGCTTGGATTGTCGGGAACAACAGGAAGCTTTATTGGCATACCTGCGTTAGAGAGTACCGGATAATCTTCCAAACTTAAAAGGTTTCCATCTTTATCCAGTTTAAAACGTCCGTCACGCGTAATTTTTACACCTTCAGGTGTCTGTAATTGAAAATATCCTTTATTAGCCATGGAGATGTCTAACGGATTTTTTGAAGCCATGATACGTCCTGGTTGGTCGTCTACGGTTCGAGACAAACCATGAATACCAATGTACTCAGTAAAAGATGAAACAACAGGTTCTTGACGTTGATAGCCGACTTTGTCGAAGCCTGTAACGTTTTCATTAATCATACCTAATATTTCACTCTGAACATGCATTGCTCTTATGGAAGCCTTCATGCCTTGTTCACAGAATCTGACACCGCCGTTGATTTGCATAGTAATACCTCATTTATTTACTTTATCGGACAAATGATATATACGCTTGAGCCGATATTTGTAAAATCATACGTTTAGTGTAGTTTTAATGTTTTTTTTAAAAAAGTCAAAATTTGTATTGACAATAAAATTTTTTTCTAATATCATAGAACTTGACGCCGGTATAGCTCAACGGTAGAGCAACGGTTTTGTAAACCGTAGGTTGTAGGT
>CAZCZF010000014.1:0-33968 GCA_964503025.1 uncultured Vampirovibrio sp.
AAAACGCAGTTTTTCGTGGCAATCCAGGGGTAAATGGATTGGTTTGTCGCGAAACTACTAGCTTTGCATCAAAAAGACTGGATTGCTTCGCTATCGCTCGCAATGACTGAAAAACCGGTAGTCAACGCGTTAAGTGTAGAAAATATTTAAAACCTCTTATTCCCTTATTACCCTTTTTCTCAAAAAAAAACTCCCAAAAAGGGAGTAAAACTTAGTAAGATGTAAGATTATATAAGAGAGTGGGGTTAAATAATGTAATCTTTTCTTTTTGATAACTTTTTTAGTAAAGAAAAAGTTATGCGATAAAGTTGTTACCAAATCTGTTTGCACCATAGAAGAATGATTCTTGCATTACTTGTTGTAAGTTTCTTTTTCTTACGATTCTGTTGCCAACTTTGGTGTTTGCAATATCTTCTACTGATTTTTGGTAACAAGAGGTAACTAATGAGTGAAGATATTTTGTTACGGTTCTTTCTTCTTGTTCCGGAGCAACTGTTTCTACTGATTCAAATTCGTTAAAGAAATTATCAATTGCTCTGATTTCTTTGTCTGAAATTGTTTCTGTGGTGAATAACATCTTGCTCTGTCCTCTTAATTATCTCTTATGTATATATAAAGTATTTGTCTTTTTAAAAATTGCCTTTTTTGATGCGTAATGTTAAGTTTTGTAACATTGAATTTGTTTTTTGCCGAAATCCTTAACAAAACGATATATTTTTGTTATAATCGCATGCAGTTGGGGAGATTATGAGAGAAAGAATTCTTTTATTTGTAATATTGTCTTGTTTAGGATTATTTTTGTATGTATTCCAAAACTACGTCAATACAACTGTAGGTTTCGTTATTTTATGTGTGTGTATGATTACTTACGGATTGTATTCAATTGCAGCAACAAAATACCAAAAGCGTAAGCTTAAAAAACACCCTCCGATTGTGAATGAAAATTATAAGCCTTTCGTAAGCATTATGATTCCGGCTCACAATGAAGAGTCTGTTATTTCTACAACAGTAAGAAATATTCTGTGTTTGGATTATCCGTCTTTTGAAGTAATTGTAATTGATGACAGAAGCAGTGATAACACTGCAACCGTAATCAACAGATTAGCGACTGAACATAACAACGTTAAAGCGTTGATTCGAGACAGGGACGCTTTTCCTGGAAAATCCGCAGTCTTAAACGATGCGCTTAAAATTGCTAACGGTGAAGCAATTTTGGTTTTTGACGCTGACGCAACTGTTGAACCGGATTTCTTAAAAAAACTTGTTCCAAATTTGGAACCTGCTGATGTTGGTGCAGTTCAGGCAAGAAAAATTATACGCAACAAGGATTTTAATTTTCTTACCAGATGCCAAAACAATGAGTACACGCTTGATACATATCTTCAAGTAGGACGTGACGCGGTAAAAGGAGCGGTTGAACTTCGCGGAAACGGTGAGTTAATTAAGCGTGAAGCATTAGAAGATATCGGAGGATGGAACAATTACACAATTACAGACGATTTGGATATGTCAACGAGGCTTCACATCAAAGGTTGGGATATTCGTTTTTGTCCTGATGCTTGTGTTTACGAAGAAGGAATTGTATACGTATTCCCTCTATTCAGGCAAAGAAGAAGATGGTTGGAAGGAACTATTCGCCGCTATTTGGAATATTCAGGTGAAGCAATACGCTCTAAAAAAATGTCATTAAGAGCCAGACTTGATATGGGAATATACATTACTCAATTTATCATGCCATTATGGTTTATGATGGAGTTGTTTTCGCGTATCACAAAATTCGCTGTTGACAGAACAGACTTCCATAACGTACTTTGGTCATCACTGGTCGTATCATCAGTCGTAGGCTTAGGATTTATATTCGCAATTCGTTACAGCCTGAGAAGATATGATTTTGTACCTAGGCTAAGTGCGCTTAAGCAAGCTTTTGAAACAACCATATATTTTTTAATCATTTGGTTCCCAATGGAATTATTTATTTGTGGTAAAATATTATTCTGTAAGAAAGATATGAACTGGGGCAAAACTGCTCACGGTTTAGTGTTGGAAGAAGAAAACCGGATTGATTCAAAACCGGAATTAAGACAAGAAAAAGAGTTACAAGAGGTATAAATAGCTATGATGACAAGTGTAGACAGTTTGCAATACGTAAGAGAACATGTAAGAGAAGTTCCTGACTTTCCTAAAAAAGGAATACTTTTTCTTGATGTTACAACTATTGTTAAAGATGCAAAAGCATTTAATTTATGTATAGATTTTCTTTACGAAAAATTCAAAGATGAAAAAATTGATTACATTGCAGGTATCGAATCAAGAGGTTTTATTTTCGGTGCACCGCTTGCGTGCAGGCTTAACGCAGGGTTTGTTACAATTAGAAAACCAAACAAGCTTCCTGCTGATACAATCAAAGAAACTTATGACTTGGAATATGGCACTGACACAATTGAGATGCACGCTGATGCTGTAAAAGAAGGTGACAGAGTATTAGTCATAGACGATTTGTTAGCAACTGGCGGAACGGCGGTTGCAGCTTGCAATCTTATCAAAAAAGCAGGCGCAGAAGTTGCCGCAGCAGCATTTATTATAGAATTAGACCCGCTTAAGGGTAGAGAAAAAATTGAAGCCACTGATGCAAAAGTCGTTTCAATGTTAAATTATGATTTGGACTAAAAAAGCCCCGAACGGGGCTTTTTTTTATTCTGCTAATGCTTTGTCAATAAAATCATTTAATACAACCATTAATTTTCTAAATCGAGATTTCGGTTCGGTTTTATCCATTGAAATCGCACCTTGGCTCAAAAGAGAAACTCTTTTATCCAGAGTTTTTGGATAATCTTTTAACAATGTGTTCATAAACGTATCGGCTTCTTTAGCAATTTCAGGAATATTATGTGTTTCTTCCTCAATTATTTTCGGAACACGTTTAAATTCATCCGTTCCTCTTAGCTTATTCAAATTTATATGATATGCCATCAATGCCCTGTTTTGTGCCTTTTCAGCATTTGCCGTTTTCAAAAAACGACTAATAAAGTCTTGCTTTGCAATAGAGTTTTCTTTTATGCTTTTTATCATGCAAGAAGCTTGAGAATTTAACAATTTATTTACGTACATTATAAGTTCCTTTCCGTATATCGATACAAAAACTCGTAAAAAAATTTTTTGCTAGTGATTAATAATCAAATGGGCTTTCTTCTTTATAAAAATTCTTTTTTCCTTTTCTAATTTTGTTATTGCGTTTTTTTACATCATTAGAAACTTTTTTATACGCATTATCTAAAGAAACCTTTGCAATGGCTTTATTAGTGGCTCTATCATTAACAGTTAGCCAAAAAGATTGTTTTACATTATCTACAGAAAAAGAAATTCTACCCGCAAATCTGTCACCTGGTTTAAGCTGAGAGAACAACAACTTTGTATCACCGAAAATAGACGGATTGTAAACCGCATTATAATCATTTACCAGAGCCAAATCCATGCCGGAAATCGCTTTTTTGGACATATTTGAGATAGATAGAGAAAGCGTAATTGTGTTGACTTCTCCAAACGGGTCTTTTTCGTAAAGAATATTAGCAATTCTTATATCAAGTCCCGGATAACTCAATTCTTTTTGCTTAAGTGCGTCTTCTCTGTATACCGGCAATTCCACATTTGAGAGAATTCTAACCTTGATTTCATCCCCCGGAGCGATAAGCACATTCTTACCTTTTCGATAAAGAGCCATGCCAAGTCCTATCGTTCCACCAAGCGCCGCACCACCTGCAACCGTATAACCTTGAGATGCAATTGCAGCTTCCAGACCAAGTGCCTGCATTGCAAATATGCCCCCCGCAACACCTCCAACTGCGGTATATCCGACATCAGTTGCAATAATCTTAGTTGCAGCTTTAAGCGGATGTAATTTCGTAGTCATGTGACCTTCTATCGGAATTTCACGTCCATCAGGGGTTACAAGGTAATCAAAACTCAAACTCAAATGACCATCACGTCCAAGCCTTTTTGCTTCGCTCGTTTGAGTAATAGTACCGTGTGCAACAGTTCCTTTTGGAATAATTATTCCTTTATCACCAATTACATCGCTTGTGACTTCGGCAAAAAATTCATCACCTTCCAAAGAAAAAGAACCGTCAAGAACTTGTGCTACAGTCATTTCAATAACGTCTTTTTTCTCTAATGTTTCCTTTTTGCCGGTAAAGAGTTCTTTATCAAGTTCTTGATGTTGATTATCAAATTCCGCATGACCTTGAAAAACATCTGCTATTGCAGTGTTCATAAAAAATAAACATGCCAGTAATAATCCTGCTAACCTCTTCCTCATATTATCATTATACTATAAGGCTGTTATAAATATCAATTGTTACGGAGCAGATTCTTAAATTCCTGTCAACAAGACTTTTAATCGTATTTTTGTAACACAAGAGCAGTGCTTTATCTAAACTCTCGTTAAGAACTTCTCTGATTGGTTCACATATTTCACACGGACGTGTACGAGTTTCGATTTTATCAGCAAGAAATATTATTTTTTCAAAAGTCGTCATGTTTACTTTACCAATTGTATGCCAACGAATTGCAGAAAGAATTTCCTCATCTTCTATTCCAAACTCTTTTTTTGCAATATAAGCTCCGACAGGCGCATGATGAGTCTTTGGACTGCAAAGTTCACCCTCTTCAAGCTTCAACTGAGTCTTTATGATATTATCAGTCTCGGTTTGACTAAGATTCTTTGCACAATCATGAATCAATCCCGTAAAATAAGCTTTCTCCGCATCAACACCAAAGCGTTCAGCAAGTTCTTTTGCGCACTGCGCAGTTCCCAGCGAGTGTTCATAACGTTCTTCTGATAAATTTGCTTTTAACCAACTCTCAATATATTCAATCGTACAAACCATTACTTTTTATGTACTCCTTTAGCTCTTCTATAGTATTATTGTGTGTCTTTCGGATTTCCGTAGACGAAATATCCAGAAAATCCATTGTAGCAAGCTCATAATCCCAACCCAACTTCGGAGAAAGTTTTACTCCTCGGTCAAACACTATGAAATGTACAAGCTTCTTCAATTCGTTTGCTTTATACCAAGTTTCAATCTTTTCAAAAGCATCCGTACCAATAAGAAAATTAATCTTTCCTTTTATTTTGTATTGCTCGCGTATTTTTTTTACCGTAATTAGCGAATATGATTTACCTTCGCTAAGATATTCAATGTCAGAAACTTCAAATCGCGAATTTTTAGCTGTTGCCATCTCTACCATTTTAAAACGATGAGCGGCAAGATTCATATTTACCTCTTTATGCGGTGGCAAATAAGCCGGTATGAAAATTATTTTTTCAAATCCGTAATTATCCAACGCAAATTGCGCCACCTTCAAGTGTGCTTCATGTATCGGATTAAATGTTCCCGGAAAAATACAAATTGCCATAACGTAATTATATATCAAAAACGCATTACAACATTAATTTTATAGCTTCAACCGCAGTTTTGATTGCAGAATCTGTATCATGTACAACAGGATTTTCCAAACCTTTTTTCTCACGTTCCTGATTTGCAACCACCAAGAAAATAGAACCGACTTTTACTCTCAAAAAGCTTGCTACTGTAAACAGAGCTGCGGATTCCATTTCAGAAGCAAGTGTGCCTAATCTCAACCAAGCGTTCCACTTGTTATTAAGCTCATAGCTCACAGGCATGATGTCAGGACTGTGTTGACCGTAAAACGAATCCTTACATTCTACTACGCCTACGTGATAAGGCATTTCAAGTTTTTTTGAAGCATTAATCAATGCGGTTACAATGTCATAATCTGCCACAGCAGGGAATTCAATCGGTGCATACTCTTTAGATGTACCTTCCATTCTGATTGCCCCCGTTGCGATAACCAAGTCGCCGCTTTTTACATCCAAATCCATACCGCCGCACGTTCCTACACGAATGAATTTTTTTCCACCGACTTTAACAAGTTCCTCTAGGGCAATCGCTGCAGACGGGCCACCAATACCTGTTGAAGTAACACTAACTTTCACCCCATTAAGATAACCGGTATATGTAGTAAATTCTCTTCTATCAGCAACAAGTTTTGCATCATCAAAATATGCTGCAATTTTTGCACAACGCTTTGGATCTCCCGGAAGAATAACGTACTCTCCGATATCTCCTGCTTTTAAGCCGATATGATATTGTGTTCCGTCTGATGAATATTTCATATAATTCTCCTTTATATATGTTACGTAAACTCCGCAACAGAAAGAATAATTTTAACAACAAGATTAAACAGTGTCAATAGTTTGCAAAAAAATGGGAAACAAGTTTTTGTTTCCCATTTTCTATGAACTCCCTAATCAACGAACATGCATCAATAAACAGTTCTCTCTCATCACTGTTTACCTACTAAACTAGGTTAAGAGCGATTGACGGAGTTTGGTTAGCTGTTGATAACAATGTAGCAGAAGCTTGTTGTAAAATCTGAGCTTGAATGTAATTTGATGATTCATCAGCTACGTCAGTATCTCTCAAAGTAGACAATGAAGATGTTAAGTTTTGAGATTGAACATCAAGCGCTGTCATTGCTGATTCTACACGGTTTTGAGCGGCACCAATTTTTGTAACTCTTGAAGAAATATCATTAATTGCTTCATCCAAGAATCCTAACATTTCTTTTGCACCATAGTGAGATGCCGTATCTGAAGCTAATGAAAATTCTCCTTTAGTTGAATCATATACAAGTGAAGAACAAGCCGCAGCAAAGACTTTATTTAACAAATGATCGCTGCTGTCTGCTGTAATAGCTGCTTCTAAATTACTATATTTATCACTACTTGCCTGTTTAATAATATCATTCAAGGTTGCAGGATTATCACTGTTACTTTTTCCGCCTGCTTTTGCAATATTTGTAAACAAACCACTTACTGTTGCACTTTTGAATAAATCTACATCAAGTTTAATAACACTGTTTACGTCAGAATATAGACCTACTTGTAAATTGATACCGTCTGATGTTATACCTACACCTTTTGGTACACCATCTTCTTGGTATGACATTAATTTGATACCGTTAAATTCTGCGTTTGAAGCAACACGAGTTACTTCATCCAGTCTTGCTTCAATTTCAGATTGAATTGCTTTCAATGAAGATGATGCATAAGTTCCGTTTGCAGCTTGTTCGGTCAAGTCTCTGATACGTTGTAAGTGGTCTGACAATAAACCGTAGCTTTGTTCTGCTGATGTTAACAAGTCAGAACCTGTTGCAGCGTTGTCTGCAGCAACGTCCAATGAACCGAGTTGAGTTTCCCACATGCTAGCAATAGAATAACCTGCAGCATTGTCCTTTGCGTGGTTAATCTTGTAACCTGTTGACATTCTCTCGATTGATGTGTTTAAACTATTCGTTGCATTGTTCAAACTTCTTTGAGCAATGATTGACGAAATGTTTGTGTTGATTGTGAGTGCCATAGTTAGATCTCCTTTCTCTCTTTCGATACATACTTAAATTCGGTTGCACTTCCGTGTGCAACACTCTATGTTACTCTCGTTTTTTACATATTTAATTTGTAGCTATGCTAAAAAAGCACAGTTCTTCCAATGACTATTCTCTATTCATACGAAAACAGCCTGACTAAGCCCACGTTCACACGTAGCTTTTACGATTTTTCTCCTTATTTAAAAATTCGGATATGTCTCTTTGAGGTTAAGGTCTTGCCCCACCTCTTCCTCTCTTCCTTTTGAGAGGGAATATATACCACAGTCTTACCCTGATACATTCAAACGATTCTCTACACATTTTTCATAAGTTCTACAGACATCCTTTGTCCGCTCCGCTTATTCCAAACGTACATTCCTTGTACTTACATATTAGATTTGTGATATATACTTCTTATGATAACATTATTGCTACACGGCAATTTAAAAGTAAAGTTATCTGCCACATTTTTTTACAAATCTTAATTAAAGTTAAATTTTGTTTACAAAAGAGCAATTTTTTTGTGAGTATAGACTTTATATATACAAGGAGAGTAAACACGTGGCACAAATTACTGAAACATTCGCAAAAACTCAATATATAGACGGCAAAAACCGCAAGATTAGAAGTGACCGCTATGGAAATACATTCTATATGGATGACAATGGCAAACGCGTTTACATTAATCTTGAAGAGTTAAAAACGAGCTCTATCATGGACAAAAAGTGGGCAGGTGTTCAGGAAAGCTGCGAAAAACAAAAAGAATTTCATGCCACTTGGCGCGACAAATGGCTTGCTCTCGCCGGTGCCGCTACAGAAAAATATAAAGCAGGCATGGAATCTCTTAAATCTACTACAAACGAGTACACCCAATTTTTAAATAAACAAGGTTGTAAGTATTCTGAGCTTAGAGGTGCTGAGAAAAAAGAAGCAGACGGGTATTTATCAAACATGTCTGATGCTCGTTCTCAGAGAAACAGAGGACGTTCCGACAGTATTTTCTACAGCAGACTTGCTGTAGATGAAAGCTATTCAATCCAAGACTGGAACAATTTGCAAGCAATTGCCTCTAAAATGTCACAAGCTTAATATAACTATAAAACTTTCTTGATAACGGTTGGATATTTCTTTCCGTTCTTAGAGCAGCTTATTAAATCCATTATCATTTCTTCCATGACATTGATTTCTTCAAGCATACTTTTAGGTTGTTTTTGTCTCCAAGATTTCAAAGCTTTTCTAAAATCATCACCATCTACCATACAATCATCCGTTCCGATTAGTTTTGAGTACTTTTTGGTAAACCATTCATTGAAGCTTTTATAAGTTTCCGTAATTAAATCAGACGCAATCTGTGCATTTGCTAAAATAATATCAATGTCTTTATATACAGATTCAAAGAACTTTCCTGATTTTAAACCGACAGCATTTGAAATTTTACCGGTATTAAATCCTAATCCAAAATACTCAACGCCACGTTTTACCGCAGCAGTTGCTTGTGCCAAATCTTGAGCGATTCCCGCTGAACCATCCATACCAAAGAACATTTTTTCACACGAATAACCGCCAAAAGAACATACTAATGCAGTAAACATTGCTTCAAACGGATAATCCGTATTATCTTCTTTTCCCTCAAAAACTGCACCCAAGAAGTCCCCTCTAGGATCAAGTGTTATAAAGTTGACATCATGAGATTTGTGCCAAGGTTTACCGAGTCGTCTCAATATATCATTCATAACTTCCAAGTTTGTAGCGTGACCACATTCGTGAGAAGTCGTTGCCGCTTTATTAAAATCAGGCATTTCCGGATGAGAAGTTCTTCCGGTTGCTAATTGAAGATATCCTTCTATAAAATCTCCCATTGAAGCTTTAGTTTTACCGCGTTCTAACATAATTTGCTGAGTTTTATCAACCAACGATTTTAACTCGACAAAAGACATATACTCGGTCATCTTTACAAGTTTCTTTATAAAATTTTGTTTTTCTTCAGAGCTTTTATAAGCCAATGGTAAACCGATATCCTTTATTCTGTGAGATAGGATTTCTTCTCTGGATTTTTTATTGTACCGTGGAGAATCCACTATTAATGTTTGACTAAAGCCTCTTAGAACTTCAGGAATCGCATTTGCGTAATACTCATCGGTAGAACCTATAACTAAAATGTTAACATCTTCATCTACAGCATTCTGCATTTCTTCGGACAATTGTGACATTGCCTGTTTATATCCAGGTAGATATGGACCTGAGAATGCAAATTCTTCAAAATTGTTTACATAAATAATCGCAGTTTTATACTGATTTTGTCGTGCAGCTTTCTTTGCTTCAAGAAATACTCGGCTCATAGCATTCTTTGGTGTTTCGGTAGAAACACCATCGCTGTCTCGTTCAGAGACGGCGAAGTCGGAAGTATTTATCGCGACAAACGGAACTTGAGCTTCTCCGGCTATAGCTTCAGCCGTAAACTGACGTCCGGAACCTGCTTCTTGATCTTTTGAATAGATAATCATGCCTTTAGTTCCGATTTTACCGGTTTGTATCTGACGTACTATGGCTTCTATATCTTTTTTTACAGTTTCTTTACCGTACATATCACTAAGATTTTTTCCTGTATCATACACTACATCGGACTTAGCTTTATTAAATATTTCATGAGCTATTTGAGCAAATTCATCAACATCCTTAGAAGAAATCTTCTTTTTACTATCACCATAATAAATTGACATACGTTTCATTAAATCTATCGCTTTTTCAGGGAAAGTACCTTTCATATTTGCGGAATGGTAAATGGCTCTGTTTATTCCATCTCTCGTAAACGGAGTCGGAACAGATTTCATCATTTCTTTTGTAATTAAATGTTTCGCTTCATAAGTTTGAATCGGCGGAATTGCATAAGTTACAAAATTTGAGTACAAAGAATCTAGTTTTGAATCTTTTACCATTTGGTAATAAACATCATTGCTTTGCAGAAATACAAGTCTTAATTTTTCATCTGTATTGTTTATTGCTTGCACTAGTCCATTAACGAAACTTACTTCTCCGTTCTGTTGCACAGAATTTGCCAACAATCTGTTCATATCTACAAGAAAAATCTTTTGAGCATCAGAATTAGATTCTTTTTGGAACATTACTTCATCCAAAAGTTGAGTATCTGTAATATTATCAGACATTGCATAAATTTGTGTATTTTCGGAATTAAAATTTCCGTATTTTGGAGAATCAATCGTATTTAAGATACTTGCAACCAACCTATCTCCCTCTTTTGCATCTTCGTAAGTCACATTCAGATTTGAACCCAACGCAAGTTTATTCCAAGCATCAACCGCTCGCATATCATAAGCTTTTAAATAATTAGACGCAATATCTACTGAACTTTTGTACAAACCAAAACTCGTTGCTTCTTTCAAAAATTCTGCAGCATATCCAATACCTCTTTTTGTCATTGTATTTATTGCAACACCAAGCAAGACAAAAGATGAAACTGTCGGAATATTTTTGACAGATTCCTGCATTAAAGAGTCAAAATCTTTACTCATTTTCATTTCAGAAATATCAACATTCTCACCCCCTGAAATTGTACTCAGATACTGCTCATTATCCTCTTTTAAATCAGCAATCATATCCATCATATACATTCTGGATTCTTCATTTGAAAGCATGATATTTTTTGAGTATTCGTTCACCAACTGATTAAGAGGAGATACGTATTCTACAATACCGGATTCAATTATAACATCATCCAACTGAGCAACTTTTTCTTCTGTTTCTTCTATAGCAGCTTGTATCACATGAGCCGGCTGTAACTCACTGTGTCCATAGCGCTGTGCAACAAGCAATGATTTATTAAATAAAATCTTAGCTTCATCTGTATATGCAATTGGATTAGATTCCTCTTTTGCCTTAAATGTTATATAACTTTTCGGAATACCCGTTATTCCTTCACTATTAATTGGATTTGTTACTATTTCATTTTCTTTTAAATCCGATTTTCGCATCGGTTTCAACTGTATATTTGCGATAGTTGACGCAAAATCTATTCTTAATACCACTAATTTTCTCCTTAATCTGTATAATGTATGAAATCCTCTGATTATTTTTTTTGCTGTTTTGTTTCAAAAAATTTACAATTATTAATAGTTCACAGGTAAAAAATGATTACGTGGTATAATGGATATTATTTTATTATAAGGAGAAGGTTAATGAATACAGCAACAATAATTGGCAGAGCAGGTCAAGACGCAGAAATTAAATATTTTGAATCTGGGAAAGTAAAAACAACTTTTTCTCTCGCAGTTGGCAGATGGGATTCAAAAACAAAAGAAGAAGTAACTGATTGGTATAATATAGAAGTATGGGATAAGCAAGCAGAATTTGCAGGCGAATACATAAAAAAAGGTCGCCAAGTTGTTGTTGATGGCAGAATTTCTATCAGTAAGTGGACAGACCAATCAGGAGAAGAAAGAGAAAGATTCCTGATTGTTGCTAACAATGTAAGATTATTAGGTTCAAAAAGAGACGCTGAGTAATGATATTTTCTGATATTGTCGGAATAATTGCAGATGATTTAACAGGCGCTAACGATACTGCGCTACAATTCCGTTTGAGAGGTGCTAACACAAGAATCCTCTTAAATGAAACGTACGCACCTCAAAAAAAAGAAGAAACCGAAGTTTGGGCAATTTCTTCCGAATCAAGGAACATTGAGCCGGAAGAAGCAGTTGAGCGCGTTAAATCAGCCGTTCAAACTTTTGTCGAAAACTTCTCTTTTGATTTCTTCTACAAAAAAATTGATTCGACTCTGAGAGGTCACATTGCATTAGAAACTCTTACAATGCTCAATATTTTAGAGTATGATGCAGCAATTATAATACCAGCTTTTCCGCAAGAAGGACGTATTACGGTTGGCGGATATCATCTACTAAAAGGGGTACCGATTGGGCGAACTGAAATTGCAATGGATCCACATTCTCCAATATTGGAGTCACATATTCCATCATTATTGCAATCACAACTCGACGAAAATCAAATGGATTGCGTTGGGACAATTGACTTAAAAACAGTAATGAACGGTGCAGGACCGATTTTAATCAAAATAAACGAATTGATAAAAGAAGGTAAGAAGTTGATAGTTGCGGACGCAACATCAATTACGGATATTGAACAGCTTGCTCTGGCAATAAAAAAATGTGACAAAAAATTACTTCCCACAGGAACGGCTGCCGGAGCACAGGTTTTAGGGAAATACTGGCTAGCAGGAATTGAAAGAGAAAAAGAAGTTGTAAAATTGGAAAAACTGCCAAAATTTATCGTATCCGGTACTGCAACAAATATTACAGCAGAACAAATTAACAAGCTAGAACAATCAGATGATTATAACAACGAAGTTAATTTCATTTCGCTTGAAACTTCTGACATTCTTGCCGGTGTTAACGACGATATCATAGAAAGAATTATAACAAATCTTCAAAGCGGAGTTACCGTTGTTGTTCACACATCACATTTAATCGCCAACTTCGATGGTTTTTCCGATGATTCATTCAACGCAGAGTTAACTAAAGAAAAGCTTGCGTCAAAAATTACGGATTATTTGGCAGAACTAACCAAAAGAGTTCTTAGCCGTATTAATACTATTTTAATAACACTTGGCGGAGAAACGTCCTATAAATGTTGTAGAGCAATTGACGCACAAGAATTAAAGCTCATTGATGAGGTAGCTCCGGCGATTTCTCTCTGCTTGGATTCAAAAAAACGTTGGATTGTTACTAAATCAGGCAATCTTGGAAACACAAGAACTCTTATAGAAATTTTGGATTATTTTAAACATCATGAATAAATACGAAAATAAAATTTTAATTACTACCGGCGACCCAAACGGCATTGGAGCAGAAGTTACAATAAAAGCTCTAAATGCACTAAACTTGCCGCCTAAGGATATTGTACTTGTTACTAATTCTAAAATTTTAAATACATACGGCATGCTTAACAACCGCTATGAAACCATAGAGATTGAATATCCTCATAAAATTTTTCCTGGAGAAGTTTCAGCTCAAGCGGGAGATTTTGCATTTCAAGCATTAAAAAAAGCATGCGAATTAAAACCAAAATTTATTGTAACAGCACCTACTTCTAAAGAAGCGATGAACCTTGCAGGTCACAAATACGAAGGGCAAACTGAAGTTTTAGAAGACTTTTTAGCTCGTGATGGACAAAAAGCAGAAATGTTGTTCATCTCAAAAGATTTTAGAGTTCTACTTTTAACCAGACACTGCGCATTAAAAAATGTAAGCAACTTAATTACAAAAGAAGTTCTACTTGAAAAAATCGAGCGATTAAGAGGCTTCTTCCAAAATAGCTTGATGATAAAGAAACCGTCATTTGCGCTGTGCGCCCTAAATCCACATGCCGGAGAAAACGGAATAATCGGTAAGGAAGAAGAAACTACAATACTTCCGGCAATAGAAGCAATACGAAAACGCGGACTCAATATAACAAATCCGTTACCAGCAGATACATTATTCGTAAAAGCCGTTCAGAATTATATCACAGGCGAAAAAATGCCTTACGACTGCTATGTGGCTTGCTACCACGACCAAGGATTAATTCCTATTAAAGCCATTGCTTCCAATAAAACTGTCAACATGACAATAGGTTTGGATATTATAAGAACATCTCCTAGTCACGGTACAGCTTTTGACATTGCAGGAAAAAACCTTGCAAATCCAGAATCAATGATTGAAGCTATAAAAGCTTGCTTCTAAAGGTTACGGATTAATATTATCAACGGCATCTATACTTCGTCTGTTGATGTATTTTCGGCATCGTTCTTTGGAATTTCACGTTTAAAAGAGCAGGTACGACTTGAACATACTTCAAACTCACCGTTTTTTGTAACTTTTTTAACCAATAATTCTCCGCATTCAGGACATTTATTTCCTGTTGGTTCGTCCCATAATGCATAGGAACAGGTAGGATATTTGTTACAACCAAAGAATATTTTTCCATACTTAGATTTCTTTTCAACAATTTCACCTTCACCGCATTTAGGGCATTTTACACCTGTTGAGCGAATATACTTTTTACGATTTCCGCATTCTTTACATTCAAGATATTTGCCGTAAGGACCAATTTTCATCACCATTTCGCCACCGCATTTATCGCATTTTTCATCAACAGTCGGCAATTCTTTATTGGCATCTCCTTCGCCATTTCCTGCATCATCAAGTTCTGTAAGATTATTTAATGAAATAATCGTTTTGCATTCAGGATAACCAGAACAGCCAAGGAACTGTGTACCGAAACGACTGGTTTTAACCAACATAACCTTTCCACAATTCGGGCATTTTTTATCACTCTCTATCACAACTTTTTGAGCTGTTTTCATAACAGAATTTACAACTTCCATAAACGGAGTGTAAAACTCTTTCAAAACAACATTCCAAACAGCTTTCTTCTCTGCAATTTTATCCAGTTTTTCTTCCATGCCGGCAGTGAATTTATAATCCATGATATCTGCAAACTGGGTCACTAGTTGTTTACAAACAGTTCTGCCTAAAAGCGTAGGAACAAGTGCCTTGTCTCGTTTTTCAACGTACTTACGCGTTTGAATAACAGTAATAATAGTTGCGTACGTAGACGGACGACCAATTCCGTGTTCTTCTAAGGCTTTTACCAACGATGCTTCATTGTATCTTGGAGGTGGCTGTGTAAAATGCTGTTTAGGAGTAATTTCCTTGCACTTAACCTTGTCTCCTTGTTCTAAATCAGGTATCTTTGCATCAGCATCTTTTTCATCTTCTTCCGCATCATTATATAATTTCAAAAATCCGTCAAACAGAATTTTGCTTGTTCCGGCTTTCAAATTGTAATCACCCGCTTTTATATCAATGGTCTTGTTTGCAATCTCTGCCGGAGCCATTTGTGAGGACATAAACTTATCCCAAATAAGTTTATACAACTTGTATTGATCCGGTTGCAAATACTGCTTTATACTTTCTGGTGTTCTTTCAGGATAAGACGGTCTTATTGCTTCGTGCGCGTCCTGTACATTCTGCTTCCCTTTTGTATAAACATTTGTAGTAGGCGGATAATATTTTTCACCATAGTTTTCTACAATAAAAGATTTTGCCATTTCATGAGCATCATCAGAAATTCTTACAGAGTCAGTTCTCATATATGTAATCAAACCAACAGGTGTACCATCAATTTCAATACCTTCATAAAGTTTTTGCGCAACTTGCATTGTCTTAGAGACACCAAAGCCTAATTTTGAACTCGCTGCTCGTTGCAAAGTTGATGTTATAAACGGTGCGGTTGGTTTTCTTTTCGTTTCTTTTTTCGTAACCTTATCTACGACAAATTCGGTTTCAGGATTAAGCAAAAATTCCTTAATTTTGTTTGCTTCTTCCTCATTATTAATTTCTATTTTTTTGTTTTTGAACTTATTTACTTCAGCTTCAAAAAGCTTGCCGTCTTTATCCATAATCGTATGGATAGACCAGTATTCTTTCGGGACAAAAGCTTCAATTTCTTCTTCTCTCTCGCAAATCATTCTAAGTGCAACTGATTGTACACGACCTGCTGAAAGTCTGTAGTTACCAAGCTGTTTCCAAAGAACCGGAGATAATTTGTAACCTACAAGTTTATCCAAAATTTGTCTTGTTTGTTGAGCCTTTACTCTATCCATATCAATTTGTCTAGAATGTTCTACCGCATATTTTACGGCTTTTGGAGTAATTTCGTTAAACTCTATTCTAAAAACTTTTTCGTCAGGAACTTGTAAAAGTTCTCTTACGTGCCACGCAATAGCTTCCCCTTCGCGGTCAGGGTCAGATGCCAAATAGATTTTATCAGAACGTTTTGCTAAATCGTTTAACTTAGTAACAACTTTTTTCTTTTCAGGGATAATTACATAAGTCGGTTTAAAGTCATTGTTTACATCAAACCCCAAAACATTATCAGGAAGATTTCTGACATGCCCAAAGCTAGCTTCTATCTGAAATCCATCACCCAAAATCTTTTTGATGGTTTTAGATTTTGCAGGAGACTCCACTATTACCAACGCTTTTTCTTTTTTTGATTTAACTGTTTTCTTTTCGGCTGCCGCTGTTGTCATACTCTCTTATACCTTTAATAATTACCCTTTTATTATAGCAAAAACATTATTCACAACTTACTTCTCTTGAATAAAACAGTTTGCCGTCTTTATCAATGCTGTTTTTCATACCTTCATGAGTTAAAATTTTATAATCTATAACATCAAACTTATATGGAGTTGGCAAATCATACAATTCTCCGGCAATTCTGTACGAATTTTCATGATCATCCGTCCAAATTGCCAAATCTATATCAGAACCGTTACGATAATTACCTTTTGCACGTGAACCATAAATCATAACCTTTTCAATTTCAGGTCTTGCTTTAAAATATCTGATTAAATCTTCCATCGTTCTTTCAGGAAGCCCAAATTCGTTAGTCATTGAAATTCTCCGTCAACTTACAAAAAGCCTTAAGCTCATTATAATAAATAGTACCAACTCTTGTTAGTATTTCATCCATTTTATCTGTATTATATTCGTGAGAACTTGTATTTCTATCTTTAACCATATTAATCCAAATTTGCCCATCTGCAATAATATCCGCAGAAAAGGCTTCTTTTATAACATCATTCGGAGTCAAAGCTCTTATACCTTTTTGTGATAAATAATCTTTCAAAACTTTCCAGCTTAATTCCACGACAATTTCAAAAGCCTGTGTTAAAGCGAGTTTATTTATATCATTTATTTCGTCTTGTCTGTAAGCACAACAAACTAACTCAAATATTTTAAATGCTCTGTTAAAATTTTCAATACGTTCTGTTAATCTACTCATTTTTTTCCAACTTTCTCATCACACTCTTTTATAACGGTCGCTTTCAGTTTTTTCCACCAAACCCTCTATCTCCATCATGGTCAATGTTGTTAAAAGACTTTCTGTATCCATTTGAACCAATACTTGCAATTCATCAAAGCTTTTTGGCTCAACTCCTATTATATCAAAAATCGTTTTTTGTGTATCAGACATTTCAAAAATCTCGCGTTTTTCGATTGCAATAGTCCAGTTAAGAGCATTCAAAACATCATCACCAGAAGTTACAATTCCTGCGCCGTCCTTAATCAGCTTGTAAACTCCTTCTGTATTTACGTTATTAATAGCCCCCGGAATACACATTAATTCTCTGCCTTGTTCCAAAGTTAAATTAGCCGAAATAAGTGCTCCGCTTTTTAAAGCCGCTTCCCCTACTACAGTTGCGTAAGAAAGTCCTGTGACAATTCGGTTACGTTGCGGGAAACGAAATTTTATAGGTTGAAAAGTCGGGAAATATTCTGTCACAACAACTCCACAACCGTTTTCAATTTTTTCGTAAAGATGTTTATTTTCGCTTGGATACACAAAATCAAAACCACTTGCAATAACACCAATTGTCTTTAGATTATTATTTATTGCACTCTCGTGCGACACCGCATCTATTCCTGATGCAAGACCTGAAACAATACAAATATCCGTATTTGCTAAATCTCTGATAATTTTTCTAACACCCTCTTTACCATTAAAACTGGCTCTCCTTGAACCGACAAAAGCCACCGTCCTATCAAGGTTACAAGAAAACAAATCACCTTTGTAAAACAAAGTCATCGGAGGATTAGAAATCTGAGACAACATATACGGATAGTTTTTGTCATCAAATGTTAAAATCTTTATTCCACGACTCAAAACATCCTCTAAAGCCTTATCAGGATTTATGCTTTTTCTTTTTTCAATAAAATTTTCTGCCTTCTTAATAGACAGTCCGTCTATTTGTTCCAAATTATGAAGAGTCGCATTAAAAGCGATTTCAACATCGCCAAAATAGTTATAAAGGCGCTGTATAAAGGTTGAATCCAGTTGTTCAATAGCGGCAAACGCTACCCAATACTTTGTGTTCATAATTTGATTATAACATAATAATTTGATTTGAAGGGGTAAATCTACGATTTACCCCTTCCTACATCTCTGTTTTATCCAAAAGAATTAAATGTGTTATGATATTCACCATTATTAGACTCGCGTCTCTGACCCAATGGAGTTTCCTCTGTTTCTTCCCTTATAAGCGAATCAATATTCTTCTCGACATTTTCATTAACTTGCCTTTGATTTAAATTCCTTTGCTGATATGCAATCTGCATAATCTTTGAATTGTTGATGTTCATACCCATAGTAATTTTTCCTTTCTTTGTTTTTAAGTTTTTAATCCACGATTAAACACTGGTTTCTATACATTTTTTATATTTTGTTATGTTAAATTTTAGCTAAAAGCTAGTTATATCAATACTTTTAACAAATATGTAACTTTGTATGCGAACGTGTTACGCTTGCGCAACAATAGTGAGCGGAAGAAATTGGGCGAATGCCCAATTTTTAAGAAACGACCGAATGAAACGAGGGCGTAGAAAGCGATTGCGTGCTTTCTCTTCTTTTCCGTACCTTTTCTTCTCTTTGCCTCGCAAATAAAGAGAAGAAAAGGTACAAAGAAAAATAAAAGCCTGATGAATAAAGCCTTTTGGCTCTAATATATTACGAATTGTAACGATTTTTATAAAAATCCTAAAGTTTTTCAAAAAAATGCCGTTAATAATCATATAAAAGTATACTTTTTATAAAAAGTGTATAGAAACCAGTATTTATGCGCATTGCAGTAATAAGTGTATAAAATAACAACAACGACAGCCTGTTTATTCCATACATCAAGCTTTACTTGGTGATTTAGCCGATTAGAGAGATAGAAAAAAAAGACGACAATCTCAAAACCAGTCATTGCGAGCGTATGCGAAGCAACCCAGTTGTTTTGACGAAAAGCCAGTGGTCTCACACCAAGCCCATACATTTATCCCCATTGACACCTCACCCTAACCTCGCCCCTTCGGGGTCTCTCCTCAAGGAGAGGGAAAAAGAATGGATTGCCACGGGCTAAAGCCCTCGCAATGACTGAAAAACCAAAAGTCTACGTGTTAAACATAGAAAATAATTAAAACTTCTTATTTCCTTATTCCCCTATTCCCTTATTACCTTATTACCTTATTACCTTATTACCTTATTACCTTATTTCATCGTCATCCTGAATAGCCGACAAAATTAGACATAGTGTTTGTAGTTAAGATAATAAATAAGGCATATTTCAGGATCTTACCAGCTTGGCATGATACTAATGTTTTGGTCAACTCCTGAACAGCTTGAAAATTACAGACTTTCATCCTTATTTTCTACGCTTTCAGGATAACAGGTTTATTTGCATATGCATAAAAATAGAAAATATTTAATACCACTTATTCAGTAGATGTAGTCGTAGTAGTAGATGCGGTAAATTTATAATTTACCGCATACTACAACTACTTCGATTTATTTTTTATTCTTTCTATTAATTTAGCCACACTGTCTTTTTCTTCTTGCGGAATATCAAAGTTTATATAATCTTCAAAATACTCTATTGCATCTTCGTAATCTTCTCTTGCCAAGAAAAGTATGCCAACTTTTTTATAAGCAAGCGTAAATTTATCATTTACTGCAATTGCTTTCAAATAATTTGAAATTGCTTTATTAATTTCATTATTGCCTTCGTAAGCTTGTGCTAAAGCGTAATACAACAATTCGTTATTTGCATTATATTCAATAACATTTTCAAAGTTTGAAATCGCGCTCTCATAATCTCCCATTTCAAAACAGACATGCCCTAAGTCATAATATGCATCATAATTCTCAGGTTCTCCGTCAAGCACCCTTTCTAATTCTATAATCGCATCTTCCCATCTTTGATCTTCAATATAAACTCTCGCCAGCAAATGTGCAATCGCTAAATTATCAGGGAGTTCATAAGTTCCTTTTTGCAAAGTACCCAATGCTGATGGCAAATCTCCTGCCTTATAATACAAATCCGACAAATTAATATACGCTTGGGCAAGTTCAGGATCAAGTTCCAAAGCTTTTACGTAAAAATTTTCCGCTTGTTCAAAATTACCAAGGCAAGAGTATGATACACCCATGTTATTATAAATATCTGCATTGTCGGGTTCGTTTTCCAACACTAAACTAAAAGCATCAATAGCTTCTTTATATTTACGCTCTTTAAAGAGAGCCATCGCTTTGTCAATTTTTTCAGACATTTATAACTCCTCATTATCTTTTGTATCAATATCATGGATAATCGTTCTTACATTACCCTCTGCGATAAAATCTTTTGGCTCCATCGTCATCTTAATTTTATCGGCAATAATATCTTTGTCCTGTTGAATAATCTTAGAACGACCTATAAAATAAACTTCATTAGGTTTGCCTGTTTCTGAATCAGGGAAAACAGAGACTTTAGGTCCTTGTGCATAATAGTCATCATACCAAATTTTTACATGTCCGCTTCCAATATAAGAGTTTTGATTTTTGTTATATTGTTGAAAATCAGAGTGGATAGTAAGTTTTTTCCCGTCATCAGAAAGCACTGTAGTTTTCGTATTACCTGAAACACTCATTTCTTCCGTAATCGGATTATACACAAAGTGGTGTCCTTCGGACTCATTTTGTTCGCGTTTTACTCTGGCATTTCCAATCAAATCAATTTTTCTTAAACCGCCCTTTTGATCTGCTATAATAACCGCTTTGTCAGAAAAAGTATCAATATCCTTGTACTTTATAGTAACAGCACCGGTACAAACCATCACACTACTTTTAATATCGTATTCTTGCGTGTCTGCATTAATTACAACGATAGGAGTATTTCCTTCCGTAATAACGGATTGGGCTTCGCCTTCTGCTCTAACGACTTTATTAATCAATGAAACTTTTAAAATATTTGCTTTAACTTCTCTTTTTTTATTTTCATTTACCTCATGTGCATAAGGCTTGTTATAAAAAGTTGCAGTATCCAACTTGTTGTTACGTCTGATTGTAACATCCGCTCTATCACTCTCTACAGTTAAGTTATCAAGTTTTACTTTAACACCGCCGTCAAGTTTAATTTTTCTTTCTTTATCAGAAAAAGTCTGAGTTTTTGAATCAATTATCAAGTCAGATGAAAAAACAGCCATACTTGAGAACATTAACAATAATAATACTAAAACCTTCTTCATTTTTATTCCTTTTTTGTTTTTTCGTACAATTTAGTAGTCGTTTTACCGGCAATTCTAAAGTTTTCGTACCCTGCGCCTATATACCCTTTTTCAGCAGTCGCAATCATTTCACCACTTTTCTTAATCACGACATGTCCCTCTGCTACAGTTTCCTTGTCAGAGCCGGACCAAGTCAATTTGTCAGTATTCAAAGATGTTGAATCTTCCAATACGATATAAGTGTTATCATACAAAATTATTTCGCCGGTTTTTTCGTTATAAGTACCTTTTGAGGACTGAAAACTCATCGACACATTACCCTCTTTGTAAAAATTCCCGATAACATTATAAAGAGTTGCAATACTCTGCTCATTTGAATAATGTCCGTTTTCGCCATATATTTCAAAATATTTGCTTCCGTCTTTTGTTTCGGTAATGATTATACCTCTGGCATCAACTTTTTGTTCATCCGGCGAGCCCTTTAGCTGCGCTCTCGTGTAATTTGCCGTAATTAACGCAGCACTCAAGAATGCCCAACCCATTATAAAAACAAAGCCAAGCACTACAATAAGACAAGCTCTTTTTTTCTTATCTAAATTCTTAAATCTCGCAAAAATTCCCTTAAGAGTTTCCATAGAATTATTCTAACACAGTGACAAGCGCACTTCAAGAAATTAAATTATATAATCTTTTGTTTTTAAAGATAGTATATTTACAACTTCATTTTTATCCGTTGTCGAGCCAAAAATCACCGCAAACAAAGGATTTTCCTTGTAGTTTATTCGTCTTACTTCTAGTATGTTTGAATAATTAGACAAAAATCTGTCATACTCAAATCCGTTAATAGTCTTTCCATCCATACCGGCAGGAACTTCTGCCATAGAGAAATAATAAACACCCTTACCCGCCTTTTCCAAGATACTGTTCCAATCCGGCATTTTTTGTTCAAAGAAGTGTTCATAAACATTTATTCCCCAAGCATACTGAGCAACATCAGTAGTACACCAGCCTGCAAAACGCATCGGATTAACTTCTATAGGGACAATTTTTCCTGTATTCGTAACTCGTAATTCTATATGGAACGGAAAGTTTCTAATATTGTTTAATTCACCAATTTCACGCAACAGTAATCCAAACTTCGCCATATATTTAATCATAATACCTGCTGACATCAAATAAATTCTGTCGCTTACATCGCTCGTATTATAGAACGGATGTTGAAAAATATTAAGAATTACAGGCTCGCCGTTTCTGTCATAATAAGCATCAACAGCAAATTCTTCACCTTCAATTAATTCTTCTATAATAAATTTTGAAGTATTTACGACGCTATTCGGATAAATCATGAGAGCCATGCGCATTTCTTTTTCAAGAGCAGCAAGAACGTCTTTCCACTCCTTTGCGTTTTTTACGGTATGCACACCGCAACTCAAAAATCCGACAGATGGTTTTACAACAATCGGAAACCTTATATCTTCCGCATTTAGTTTTTTTAATTCTTCAAAATCAACTGCCTTAAAATAAAAATCCGAATACAATTCTTTCAGCATTTCTCTGAAAGCAATTTTATCTTTAAATAATTTTATATAATTACTTAGGTTTGAATCAGGCAAATTCTCTAAAACCCAAGTTATCGCATTTTCTGAATTAGAGTAGATTAAAGGATACTCTTGCGACAAAAAAGCATTTTTTGCAACTTCGTCAGTAACAGTCTCAAAAGCTCCCTCTTCAACATCTGCATCAATTATGGCATCGTTTTCTAAAACATCCCAATCGTTTTTCACAATGGACTCAATTAAATATTCTGAGGCATAAGGCTTCTCTACAATTATCATTTTTCAACCTTTCATTATTTCCAAAGTTATTATACTAAAAAAGGAGCGGGCATTCAATCCGCTCCTTTTATTTATCTTACATCAATTTTAAACTTTTATTAGTTCATCGGATAAGCTCTTACGACTGTTACAGAACCGTCAACATTCTTTCTGACTCCTGTGTCAACATCATCGTCATCCAAATCTGCTGCGTATGCTACCGGTGTGTGTACTTGAGTTAAATCTACTCCGTGGTTTGCGTAACTGTGTAACACTTTTACGTTTTCATTGTCATCCGGTGTAAGTGGAGTTGGTTCCGGTTTTGGTTCAGGTTTTGGTTCAGGGTCAACCGGTTTTTCAGGACCAACAAGGTAAGTGTTTTCGCCTTTTATTTGTGTACCGTCGTTGTTACCGCCTTTACCGTCAGTATTTTCATAAGTGATTGCTTCGTTGCCATTGATTGTAACTTTTTGATTATCTCTGATGTTTGTATAGTTTAATGTATAATCTCTTCCTGCAAAATCAACTTTCAACTTATCAGTTTCTTTGCCAACATTTATATTATTTGCGTGAACATCACCTGTGATTTCCATATACTTGTTAGGTGCAGTAATATTGATTGTTCCTGCATTTGCGCCGGTAAGTTTTACATCACCTTTTGATAAAATATTTGCTACGGTAGGAGTTTCTAATTTAGTAATTGTACCGCCTGCGATATTAAGATTTCCTTCTGCTTTAGCCAATTTAGGAATGTATACATAATTTTCCATTACGTTGATTATGTTATTTGTTCCTTCAAGACCGCCGATATAACCTTTTGAAGAAAATTCATATTCTTTTGCTGTTAATGTAGCTTTTCCGTCTGTCAATACGTTCAAATTATCAGACTTAAGAGAAATTTTATTTGCATTTACATCAATTGTAGTTGTAATATGACCGTTTACTGCGTGTGCATTCAAGTCACCACCGACTTTTAAGCTACCATCTAACATTTCTTGTTGTTCGTATTTATAGTTACCAATGTGAACGTTATTTTCTGATTCAATTGTCAAATCTCCACCGACAGTATTATTGCCGACAACGTGAACAAAATGTTTGTATCCTTCTTTGTTTTCAGAAATTTTTGGAGTTTTTAATGTCATGTTTTTGCCAACTTTTACATTACCAACTTCCAAGAAACCGCCACCGTTAGTCATATTCAAGTTGCCATCAACCTTAGTATTTCTTGCGTACATTAATACTCCGTTGCCTTCAACATCAACATCACCTGTTACATGAAGAGCTTTTCCATTATCAACATAGTTTAGAGCAACACTGTCGTCAGATTTAATATTCAAATTTCCTTTAATTTCACCACCGCCAACAGTTTTAACAACTCCTTTATCAGCTATTACATAAACATCACCGTCTATGTTTACTGTTTCCAATCTTACACCTTTGTCAGAAGCAAGATTACCAGTTGTCAAATAATCTTGACCGTTTTGTGTTATAAGTTTTACTCCTTTAGATGCATTTAAAGAACCGCCAACCACATTTATTGAAGGTGCTAAGATGTTAAATTCTCCACCAACACTGATATTTGAATCTTGGATTTTAACAACACCGACTGTATCCGCAGTTGCAACATTTGAAACTTTCATTACACCGTCTACAAAAGTAGCTGTCATCGGTTGAGTGGTTACCAATGTATCACCTGCTGTTGCAAATTGAGCTCCGTCAAACAAAACACCGTTTGGGTTTGAAATAATCAATTTTGAAATTCCTGCATTTGCTTTAACTTGTCCTGCGATTGTTGTCATACCTCTGCTTACCGTATTCAAAACTGTTAAACCATTAGCTCCGTTAATTGCGTTGAAGTTTAGAGATTGACCTTTGTTTACATTTAAAGAATCCCAATTAACATGCGAATTGCCTGTAAAATTCAAATCAACTTTATTTCCTGAAGTTTGAGCACCGCTAAAACCACCACTGGCACTATTAATTGTACCAACACCGGTATTTATAGGTTCTGCCACAACTTGCATTGTTGCAAATAATGCTGTTAAAACAACTGCTGAAAGATTTTTCTTCAAATTTCTCATATTTTACTCCTCTGATTGAATCCCTTATTTATATAAAGTAAATACGCTTTCAGAAATTGCTTTTTTGTAACAAATTATTACAAAAAAAATACCACCTTATGGTAAGGTGGTACTTTTCTATAAATTTTATAAATTAATTAATCATCGGAAACGCTCTTACTACAGTTACCGAACCATCAACATTTTTTCTGACTCCTGTATCTACATTATCGTCGTCCAAATCTGCTGCATAAGCTACCGGTGTGTGAACCTGAGTTAAATCCAATCCACGATTTTCATAACTGTGTAACACTTTCACGTTTTCATTATCATCCGGTGTCGGCGGATTAGGTTGTGGTTGTGGCTCTGGTTCCGGTTGAGGAGGAGTAGGTGGTTGAGGTGGAGTAGGTACTTCAGGAGCGTCAGGACCAACCAAATAAGTCATTTCACCCTTAATTTGAGTTCCATCATTGTAACCGTTTTTTGCATTTGTTAAATTATATGTAATTTTTTCATCTTTTTGAATAGTGACTTGCTTTCCGTCTCTTATGTTAGTGTATTTTGTAACAAAATCTCTGCCTTCATAATCAACTTTCAACTTATCAGTTTCTTTGCCAACATTGATTTCATTGGCATGAACATTACCTGTGATTTCGATGAATTTATCAGGAGCTGTGATATTTATTTTTCCGGCATTCGCACCTGTAAGTTTCACATCACCTTTCGACGCAATATATGCTGAAGCATTTGAAGGTGTTTCTATTTTTGAAATTGTACCGCCGGCAACATTTACATAACCGGTTGTACCAACAGTATCAGGAATAAGGATATAATCTTCCATTACTTTAACAATTCTTTCATCAGCTGTGTATTTATCATTATCAACCAAACCGCCAATATATCCATTGGAAGAAAATTCATATTCTTTTGCTGTTAATGTAGCTTTTCCATCTGTCAATACGTTATAATTATCTGATTTCAAAGAAATCTTATTTGCTTTTGTATCAATTGTTGTCGTCACATGACCATTTTTTGCATGCGCTTTCAAATCACCGCCTACAGTCAAGTTTCCGTCTGCAAGTTTCTGGGCGCTATAATCATAGCCACCTATATGAATATTATTTTCTGATTCAACTGCCAAATCACCATCAACTTTTGTATCACCAATGACGTGAACAAAATGTTTAACAGGTCTGTTATTTAAGTTGTTTGTTGATAGATTTTCAGTCGTTAAGGTAGCATTTTTTGTTACATGTATATTTCCCACATCCAAGAAACCACCACCGTTTGTCATGTCCAAATTACCATCAACTTTTGCATTTCTTAAGAACATTTGCGCGCCATTACCTTTAATATTGGCATTACCGTTCATTGTGAGTTGTTTTCCGTCATTATTTTTATTTAGAATAACATTTCCCGTTGTTGTAACTTGAGTATTACCAATGATTGTACCACCATTCGCAATTTCAAATGCGCCAACATCGTTCGTCACATACAAATCCCCATTGATATTCATTGCCGAAAGACGAGCAAGCACATTATCTTTTGTTGGCTGAGTATTCTGTAATGCTAAATAATCTTGTCCGTTTGCAGTTACTAATTTCACACTCTTAGCATTGATTGTGGAATCTGCCGCATTTATTCCAGCAGCTACAATATTATAATCACCACCGACTTCAAATGTTGAATTATTTTTAATACCAACAGTAATCAACTTTCCGTTTGCGTCATAAAGGTTTGTAAATTTAGCTTTTGAAAAATCACCCTTAGCCAAGTCATTAAGAGTTACACCTGTCATGTTTTGGGTTGTTATCATGGTATCACC
This sequence comes from uncultured Vampirovibrio sp., assembly GCA_964503025.1. Lineage (GTDB taxonomy): Bacteria > Cyanobacteriota > Vampirovibrionia > Gastranaerophilales > Gastranaerophilaceae > CAG-196. The sequence goes on from CAZCZF010000014.1 coordinate 27,248, forward strand.
GGCAGTTGCGAATTGAGCACCATCAAACAAAACACCGTTTGGGTTTGAAATAATAAGTTTTGCAATGCCGGAATTTGCGCTTATTTGTCCTGCAATTGTAGTCATGCCTCTATTTACGGTATTCAAAATTGTTAAACCGTTAGCACCGTTTATCGCATTAAAATTAAGCGATTGACCTTTATTTACGTTCAAAGAATCCCAATTAACATGAGAGTTGCCGGTAAAGTTCAAACCGACATTATTATTTGTACTGCTCGAATCAAGTCCTGCAAAACCGCCACTCGCACTGTTAATATTACCAACGCCTGTATTTATAGGTTCTGCCATAGCTACTTGCATTGTTGCGAACAATACTGTTAAAACAATTGCTGATATTTTTTTCATACACAATTCCTTCTTGTTGACTGTTACTTCAATCATACTATTAACAAAAACAAACATGAAAATAATTGCGCAAATTTAGGCAATTTACGAGCAAATTGTTACATTTTTTAATAATATTTTCGCGTAAATTTTATACGGACATTAACCCCGAAAAACCAAGTCAGGATGTCTTGCAGCTAAAGTCTCATCGACTTTTTTTATCGGTGTTTTTTGAGGAGACTTTAGAACCTCATCCGGATTTTCTTCGATTTCTTGCGCTATTTTGAGCATGGTCTCAATAAATCCATCCAAAACTTCTTTTGATTCAGACTCTGTCGGCTCTATCATAATTGCTTCATGCACAATTAGCGGGAAGTATACCGTTGGCGGATGATAATTCGCATCCATAAGTCGCTTTGCAATGCCTAATGTTGAAACACCTTGGCGATGTTGTTTTTCTCCTGAAAGTACAAACTCGTGCATGCAAGGCTCATCATAAGGCAACTCATAAGTACCCTTCAACTTTTCTTTAATATAATTCGCATTCAATACGGCATCGGCACTCGCTAATTTTAAATCATTTCCCATCATCAAAATATAGGTATACGCTCTTACAAGAACACCGAAATTGCCATAAAAACTTCTAACTTTTCCTATACTATGCGGAACATTGTAATTTCTGCAATACTTACCATCAACTTTTTCAATAACCGGAGTCGGCAAAAAGTCTTTTAATTTTTCTACGACACCAACCGGCCCTGCTCCCGGACCACCTCCGCCATGAGGAGTCGCAAAGGTTTTATGAAGATTCAAATGCACCACATCAAATCCCATCAATGCAGGATTTGTCCATCCCATAATCGCATTAAAGTTTGCTCCGTCATAATAAAGCAAAGAACCGTTTTTGTGCATTATATCGGAAATCTCTAATACATTTTCTTCAAAAATACCGAGCGTATTAGGATTCGTCATCATAATTGCAGCTACGTCCGCATCTACAAGCTCTCTTAATGCGTCAACATCAACCTGTCCTTTAGAATTTGACTTAACCTCTACTATATCAAACCCGCACATTTTCGCACTAGCAGGGTTTGTACCGTGCGCAGAGTCAGGAACAATAACTTTGGTTCTGTTTGTCTCTCCTTTAACTTCAAAATACTTTTTGACAATCATCATGCCTGTAAGTTCACCATGCGCACCTGCCGCCGGTTGCAAAGTTAATGCGTCCATGCCGGTTATTGTCTTAAGCTTCTCTTGGAGGTTATACATAAGCTCTAACGCGCCTTGTGAATCCTCATCGGACTGAAGAGGGTGAAGATTTGCGAACCCTTCTAAAGCAGCCATAAGCTCATTGACTTTAGGATTATATTTCATGGTACAAGAGCCAAGCGGATAGAATCCTTTTTCTATGCAAAAATTTCTGTCACTAAGTTCTTTATAGTGACGCATTACTTCAAGTTCGCTTAGTTGCGGAAGTCCTATATTACCTTCTCTCAAAAGATTCTCAGGTAAAAAATCTCCCAAATTCACTCCAGAATTACCACTGAAACCGATACCATTAACCCCGTTACTTTTTTCAAATATTGTTTTCATCAACTACTTCCTGTTTTAACAACTCTTTCTTCACTTTATCCAAAGCATTTTGTATAATTCTCGATATTCTGGATTGTGAAATATTAAACTCCTCTGAAATATCTTTCAATTTTTTATCATAAAAATATTTTGCTTCAATCAAATCTTGTTCGCGCTGAGACAAAGTTTTCATAATCTCCCGAATACGATTTTTTAACTCTACAATTTCCGCTTTTTCTTCCGGTGTACGATTTGTATCTTTTATCAACGTCGGATTTTCCGCTTCAGCCATCTCCTCAATTGAAAGAATTGTTTTATACACAGCATCTTTTATTTTTTCCTGCTCAACTGATTCGCTATTTTTCATAACATACCACTTATAGCGTCTGCGCATTTCATTTCTGATTGCCCATTTTATCGCTTTAGTCAAGTATGCAGAGTTATAGAGTTCTTTGTTTTTCGAGTTATTTACTAAATAATACACCGTATAATTTGCAAGTCCAATAACTTCTTGCAAATCAATAAGTCCAAGATTAGAGAATTTTTTATACTCTACTTTTGATATAGTCTCAATTAATTCTTTATACTGGGAAAGATTAGCCCTGCCTTCTCTCTCTCTGTTTATAGCTTCCAAATCCTTCATACCATATAATATATCAGAAAGTCATACAGAAATGCAACAATATTGTAAATTTTACAATTACGTTAAAACATGTTAACATATTATATAGAGAAAAGAGGGTAACAATGAAAGTTTTTAGATATATAAAATCCGCATTATTAATCGCAATGACGGCAGCAATTCTAACATCCGGAGCTATGTATACGGAAAAAGTCAATGCTCAACCTGCTCCAGCAGTGCAACAGACTGTCCAAAATCAGAATTACACATCTCCGATAGCAATAGTCAATTCTCCTAAATCGTATCTAGGAAAAACCGTTACAATGAGTGCAAAATTTGACAAGTTCTCTACATTGGGATTAGACTACAAACCTGCATTCAAATCGTCAGATAATTACATATCTTTTTTGATTAAGAGAAATGACACTGCACATAATATTCCTCTTTCAGAAATGAAACTATTTTTAAAACGCGATTTAGCAGAAAAATTTATTGACTTAAAAACTGATGATAAAATTGAAATACGAGGAATCGTTTTTTCTGACGCACTCGGCGACGCATGGATAGATGTTTCGGAAATAAAAATTCTTCAAAAATCACCTGAAACATCAGGTAAAGAAAAAAACAAAGCGTAAGTTTCAGAATTCATTAAGACAAAATCGGGATGGAAGCAATGCAAGAAAATATTTCAGATAAAAAAAATCAAAAAAATAAAGTATTTTTAACCGTTCATGGACATTTTTACCAACCACCACGTGAAAATCCTTGGCTAGAAGCGATTGAGCAACAAGATAGCGCACAACCGTTCCACGATTGGAATGAACGAATTAATGCGGAATGTTACAATCCAAATTCGGTCTCAAAAATCGTTGATTCAAAGAATGAAATATTAAATGTCGTTAATAACTATGAGTATATGAGTTACAACTTCGGACCGACTCTTCTTTCTTGGATGGAAGAATTTGCACCTCTTGCGTATGAACGAGTTATAAAAGCAGATATTAACTCCCGAAGAATGCACTCAGGGCACGGGAATGCCATTGCTCAAGTTTATAACCACATGATAATGCCGCTCGCGAACGAAAGAGACAAGCAAACACAGGTAAAATGGGGAATAAAAGATTTCGAATATCGTTTTGGCAGAATTCCTGAAGGCATTTGGCTGGCAGAAACAGCAGTAGACGATAATACCCTAAGAGTATTAGTAGAAAACGGCATTAAATTTACCATCCTCTCTCCTTATCAAGCACAAAGCATAAGAAAGGAAGGAGAGAAAAACTGGCAAGATGTTAGTTGGGGTAACATCGACCCTGCAAGATCTTACAGATATTACATCAAATCTGCTCCCAGTAAATATATAGATTTATTCTTTTATGACGGTGCCATTTCTCGTTCTGTTGCCTTCGACGAATTACTTAAGGATGGAAACAAGTTTGTAAACAGATTAAAAGACGGTATATCCGATTTAAGAAATTATCCGCAACTTGTTAATATTGCAACAGACGGAGAAAGTTACGGACACCACACAAAATTTGGAGACATGGCACTTGCTTATGCAATGAAATTAAAAGTAAAAGATGCCGGATTTGAGATTACAAATTATGGAGAATATTTAGAAAAATATCGCAGTGATTGGGAAGTAGAAATCAAGCCGGTTTCCTCTTGGAGTTGTTTTCACGGCGTTGGAAGATGGTGTGATGATTGCGGTTGTTCAACCGGTGGGCATCCGGGATGGAACCAAAAATGGAGAAAACCTCTACGTAACGCATTAGATTATTTAAGAGATGAAATGACTGCGTTATACAACAAGCAAGGTAAAAAATATTTCAAAAAACCGCAAGAAGCAAGAGATAACTACATAAATGTAATTCTCGACAGAAGCGATATAAGTGTTAAAAATTTCCAAAATGAATATTTTATTCCGGAACTTAGTGACGAACAAAAAGTCCGCGCAATGGAACTTTTGGAAATCCAAAGACAAGCAACGCTTATGTATACAAGCTGCGGATGGTTCTTCTCCGAAATTTCGGGTATTGAAACCGTACAAATAATGAAATACGCAGCAAGAGTTATGCAACTTGCAAAATCATTCATAAAAAAAGATTTAGAAACTCCTTTCTTGGAAATTCTTAAGGAAGCTAAAAGCAACATTCCTGAATTTGGCACAGGCAAAGATGTTTTTGAAAGATTTGTTAAACCGTCAGTTGTGACCGTTAAGCAAATCGTAAGCTTATGGGCGATATCTTCACTTTATACAGATATCGAGGATGAAGAAAACGTATATTGCTATAAAATAAAAAAACATACCTATAAAACGGTTACAAAAGGAAATTCAAAACTTGTAATCGGTCACATAAGCGTTGAATCGAAAGTTACATTAGAAAAATCAAACATGATATTTGCGCTGTTACAATTCTCCGGCGGAGACTTCCACTGCGCAATAAAAGAATACTCTGATAGTTTTGTGGATATACAAAAAGAATTGGTGAGAACATACTTAGTATCACCATTAACAGAGATTATCAGAAACATTGACAACTACTTCGGATCCGAATACTTTACGCTGAAAGATATCTTTATCGAAGAAAGACGTAAAATTCTTCAAACCATGCTCAAAGGTAAGTTGCAAGTATTTGCAAATACTTATGAATCAATGTACAACGAAGGCAAAGGCTCAATATATCAAATGCAAGCTCTTGGCTTAGAAATTCCTACAGAGTTTAAAATTTCAGCTCAATATGTATTAACCAAACAATTTAATGAACTGTTTGTTGATTCAAGAGGATTTCTCGACCACAACATAATCCAACAAGCATCCGATATTAATTTTGAAGCAAAGAGAATAGGCATTGAAATAGACAAACGCCCAACATCAAGAATTTTCAGCAAAAAGATTGCGCAAAACATTAATAGATTGTCTTACGCGCTGGATTTACAACAAGTTGATGCAACATTAGAGTTGCTTGATTGCATTACGAAATTGGAAATCAAAGTTGACATTGCAGAAGCTCAGAACTACTATTTCTCTAAAATCGTTTCTAATATTGAAGATTTGATTAACAGTATTTCCTGTCAAGCGGATAGAGACTTGCTTGTAATGTTGTTTGACATTGGCGAAAACCTTAATATAAACATGGATTATTACAAACAAATGTTCGACAGAGCACTTGTCACAAACAAGGATTAATTTTTGTATATTAAATTTATATAAATATTTCCGATTTATCCTCTTTTTTATATTATACTTATCATTGTAGATAGATTAATATGGAGAAAGAGAATGACAAATACAGTTCTTGAAAAGACAGGTTCAATCCACCCTTCTGCAGTGATTCATCCGTCAGCGGAAATCGGCGAAGGTGTTGTAATCGGACCAAATGTAGTTATTGGAGAAGGCGTTAAACTTGGCAAAGGCACAAGGGTTATCGCAAATGCTTATATCGAATTTGCAGAAATCGGAGAGAATTGTACAATTTCTCCATTCTCAACAATCGGTTCCGAGCCACAAGATTTAGGTTATAAAGGTGAACCGACAAAAGTTGTTATCGGAAACGAAACAATCGTTAAAGAAAACGTAACTATTCACCGTGGCGCAGCATGCGGAGATTTTACAACAAGAATCGGTAACAAATGCTTATTAATGGTTGGTTCTCACATCGCTCACAACTGTGTTTTGGAAGACCAAGTTATTCTTGCGAATTTGGTTACTTTAGGCGGTCACGTACATGTTGGATTCGGCGCTTTTGTTGGCGGAATGAGTGTATTCCACCAAAACATCAGAATCGGTGATATGGCAATCATTAGCGGATTCTCTGCATCCCGTCAAGATATTCTTCCTTATTCAAAAGGTGAAGGCAGACCGCCTGTTCCGCGCGGATTAAATGTCATTGCAATGAAACGTAGAGGTGTTTCTCAAGAAGTCAGAACTGCTACAAACGAAGCGTTCAAACTCCTTATTTCCGAAGAATACAATACAACTCAAGCTATTGAAAAAATCAAAGCAGAAATTCCTATGAATGAATACATCGAAAAAATGATAGCATTCATTCAATCTTCTAAAAGAGGAGTTCTTCTAAAATCGCATAAATCAGGTTATCAATCTTTAGAAGACTAATAACAAAAAAAAACAAGATAAAGGGTATTAATTACAATTATTATTAATAC
>CAZCZF010000015.1:0-32538 GCA_964503025.1 uncultured Vampirovibrio sp.
CAACTGAAACTATTGGTTTTTATGCTCTTCCGCATGAGATTCAGGAAGCAGTATTATATTGGTTGTAATACCATTTGATTTTTCCTCTCAGGTAATCAGCAACTTCTTCTATTCCTCTTAATCCTATATAAGGAAGTGAGTTTATATCCTGTTTACCAGCAGAGGATGTTTTAGGATGCTGTTTACCAAACTCAGCATGTGTTATACATTGTGAAGGTTGTAAACCATAATTAATACAAGTTTGTGCAGCTAATGCGCACATTGCTTCCACTTGCTTTTTGGTAGGGGGTGTATTGATATCTCTGCGACAGCAGATTGCAATACCTATCCTACCGGTATTACCACCACCACAGTGGGCTGCATATTTCCCATCGGTACAGTTTTCATTATCTCTAGGTTCATATCTACCTGCTTTAACATTCCCTTGTCCATCAATGAGATAGCATTAAGGTCTGTATCGTTTTCATTTGACTGTAAATAAGAAATTAAAGCATTATCTGTTTGTCCAAATACATCTACCAAATGACCTTCATTTTCTTCAGGTCTATATAAAGTAAAATCAGCTAAAGCACCAGCAGCTGCACCACCTAAAGAAGCATTACCAATTTTAGCTCCTACTTGTGCTGCTTTTGAAGCATTAGCTCCAGTTTTAATTAGCTTACTTCCTGAAAGAACCTTGCCAGTTCCTTGAATTGCTTTACCAAGCATTCCAAGCCCTTTAATACCAGCAAGAACTTCACCACCAAGCATAAAACCTGCTGTACCTGCTATATATCTATAACCATATTTTACATTTTCACCAAAGTGTGTTCTTGATTCATATTGAAGTTCTTTTGACTTTGGCATAAAGATGTGAGATGCTTCTGTTCCTAATGAAGCTAAAACATCTTTAGTAGTATCCCAAGCCCCAAGCTTTTAGGTAGGTTAAAGTTGCTATATCTTTAGATACTGAAGAGACTATTTGATTTTGGAATATTTGATAATCTTTTTCAGCTTTCTTAGTGATATATTTATCTTTTAAATTAAATGATTGGTATTGAAGCCTAGATAAATATCCTGCTGTATGTTTAGCCTGTAAACCTTCAGCATTCATATTTTGAATAGTATTATTAATAATTTGATTTCTTTGATTTTCAAACTCTTCAAAGTTTAAATCTGCACAGTTTGCTTCAAGAGCTGCTAAATCGTAAATACCTTTTTCCATATTAGCTTTAGCTCTTAAAGTTTTATATGCTTCTTTATTATATGGGTTGAATTTAACCATACCATCAATACTTTTGGATACTTCAGCCCATTCTTTTCTATTCTTTTCTTCTGTTTTTGCTACTGCTGCTATAGTATTATCGTTAGCTTGTCTTTCAACAATATAACGAACATCATTGATAAGCAAGCTATTTAATGGGTTACTGCCTAAGGCAGTTATTTCATTAATGTCTGCTTGCCTTAGGTTATCTTTTAATTTTATTATATCGTGTCCTGTGGAAGGTTTTACAATAAAAACTCTATTTACCACGAGTATTTAATTCTCCTAACCAAGTAATTGAGCTAAATGTTGAAGGTAGATAAGAATCATTTATCATAGACACTACAACCTCATCATTCTTTGCTAATATTGGAATCAAAAATAAACCACTAGCAATGCTAATCTTTCCTAATTCTGCTGAGTTTGTACCTAAGCTAGTACAAGTGCAAGTATAATGAGAAGCTTCCTGTGCTATATATAAAGGCTGCACAGCAATATCAAAATAACCTGAATCAGCATAAGCCAATTCTAAGTCCTTGAGCATAAGAACCCCTTCAACAGTTTGGCTTCCACCTGATTGTGTTGCTTGTTTCTTATAAATTGTACCCATCTTCCAATAAGAAACATAAGGTAAACCTATAACTAAATTTGTATAATTTCCTTTGATTGTTATTGTTTTGTTTGTTTTAGTAAAATCTAATAAGAAACCATCCTCTCTATTTACTACATTTAATAAATCTGCATCAATTCTCTCACTATTGCGTGTGGCATTGTGTCTGATAGAATGTGATATTTAATATCAGGGCTTGGACATTCTTGCCAAGTTCCTGAGCCATGATTGCCACCATCTTTAGTTACAAATTGAACATAATAATCATCTGATGAATCACCATCATTGCCAACAATCTTGACAATAAAACCATTAAAAGCTACTGCTGGAAGGTTTGAAACTGTATCAAATTCATTATAAATGCAGAACATACTTCTATCGCCATTACTATCTTCTGTTGAAATAGTAAAATCGTTATTGGCGTTGTTCTTAATAAGAATTGTTGAGTTTGTTCTTATAAATGTCCAATCAGTTGTACCTAACTCTGAAACTAACTTGTCATATAAGTTTTTAGCAATCATATTGGTTTTAAGAGTTGTTCTATCCTCCTTGCTTGTGGTATGCAGTTCTTTTATACCCACAATATGATGAAGATAAGCCAATAAGACTAGATTATTACCTAAATACGGAGGATAAAAATTACAAAATCAATTTTAGAACTGTAAATTTAAAATATGGAAATTTAAAAATTGAACTTGAAAACATAAAAAATGAAATTAAAGAGTTTTTAAACGTTTCTTAAAATCTTTTATACACTAACTAGATTTTCAAAAATATTTAAAATTATATAGGTTTTAATCAAAATTGAGTTTTTTAAATCATTAAACGCAAAAAGTCGTGCAAAAAATGTATCACTTAATACAAAAAGTCGTGTGTAAAAATGTGAATTATGTTATAATTGTGATAAAGGAGATTTGTCATGTATAGATATGCAATAAATAATTTGATAGAGTGGAAGAATTCGCCAAACCACATGCCACTTATTATTAAAGGTGCTAGGCAAGTTGGTAAAACTTGGCTTATGAAAGAGTTTGGCAAGACTCAATATAAAAAAGTTGCGTATATCTCTTTTGATAGCAATCCTAGACTTGATACGTTATTTCAAAAAGATTTAGACGTAAAACGCTTGATTGACGGTTTAAATATTGAAGTTGGGTTTAATATTACTCCAAAAGATACTCTGATTATTTTTGATGAAATTCAAGAAAACCCATTAGCCTTGACATCTTTAAAATATTTTTGTGAAAATGCTCCTGAATATGATATTGTCGCAGCAGGAAGTTTGCTAGGTGTCGCTCATCATAAAGGAACAGGTTTTCCTGTTGGAAAAGTTGAATATCTAAATTTATATCCTTTATCGTTCAAAGAATTTTTGCTTGCAATGAACGAAAATCAAATATTAGAACTTATTGATAAAAATAATTTTGAAATGCAAAAAGTTTTTAAAGAAAGAATTATTGATTTACTTCGTAGATATTGCTATGTCGGAGGTATGCCAAAAGCCGTTTTATCTTTTGCACAAAATCAAGATTATAATTTAGTTAGAAAAATTCAAAAAAACATTTTAGATGATTATGAAAGTGATTTCTCAAAACATATTTCACCAGAACAAGTTGAAAGAACAAGATTATTATGGAACGCAATACCCTCACAACTTGTTAAGGAAAACAAAAAATGTGTTTACGGAAAAATTAAACAAGGTGCAAGAGCAAAAGATTTTGAAATCGCTTTGAATTGGTTAATTGATTCTGGTTTGGTTCATAAAGTTTCTCGTGTTAGTGAACCAAATATGCCGTTAAAAGCTTTTGAAGATGTATCTGCATATAAATTATTCTTGCTAGATGTGGGATTACTTGGTGCAATGAACGATTTAGACCCTCGCTCGCTTTTGGAAAATGATAAATTGTTTAATGATTACAACGGTGCAATTACAGAACAATATGTTTTACAAGAATTTAAGACTCTTGGAGACTTATCAACATTTTATTGGGCAAGTAATCGGGCTGAATTAGACTTTTTAATACAATATCAAAATAATATAGTTCCTGTTGAAGTAAAGGCTACAATAAACTTGCAAGCAAAAAGTCTAAAGAGTTTTAGACAAAAATTTGATCCTAAATTTTCAATCAGAACATCATTAGCAGACTTTGAAAAAAACAATGGCTTATTCAATATTCCGTTATATGATATTGAAAATTTAAAAGAAATAATCTAGTTGAAAATTTTTGAACGCTATTTAAACGATATTTAAACACCTTTTAAACGGCATTTAAATTTTCAATTTCTTTTTCGTGATTAATGAAGAATGTACTTAAATTATCTGCATCATTTCGCAGATGCTTAATTATCGGTGCTAAATTATAGCATTCTTCAATTTCCGGTTGGTTAGCAACAAAATAATCTATAACAACAGCAGTATTATAAATATTCTCTGATCACTTACTTAACTGCTTAAACACCTTTGGGGTGATATTCAATCCAACTTTTTCCATATGACCTCCTATACCGTGACGTATTCATCACCTAAAGTTGGATTAAAGTCAAGTTCATAACTAGGAAAACAGAGGGGATTGCATCCCCTCTGTTGAATACATTATTTATGTATTAAACTTCCAAGACTGTTCTTTGCAAGTATTATGCGTACCGTCAGAACTTATAGAAGTTTTGAATCTAGGATAATCATCGCTTTTTGTGCGGTTATTACACCATTGTAATGGCTCCAAATTGTTCAGGTCATCACTGCCGCCTTTTGACTCTGGGATTTTGTGATCAATTTCCCAACCCAAATTCGTATCTGAAGAGGTTTTTCCATAGTCTTCATATTTGATCCAGGCATCAGCTAAGTCTTTTCTATAAATGGTGGAATCATATCCCGGTACTTCTTTTGCTTTTTTCCATACTTTGAGTTTTACGTCCTCCGACCAATTTCTTGTGTAGAACATTTTATAGTTCTCCTTCTAAAATTTGTATTACAAACTAACCATAATGGACAAAGTAACATAGTTGCTTTTATGGTTATTTGTAAGTATAGTATTAATTGAAAAAATAATTTTGGGGTGATTTTATGTCCATCATAAAATCACTTTTTTTGCCCCAACCTCCATATACCCCTGTCTACATTTCCATCTTCTTTACTCCTTTCTTCTTAGTAATACTGCTCGATATAACTATAAGCTTTATCAAAGACTTCTTTGTCTTTGAGCTTATATTTAATCCAAATTATACTTCTTAAAGCCTTTTTAACTTCTTGTTTACCAGCAGTTGTTGTTTGCCATTCAGGGAAACGTACAACTTTTACAATCTCGTCAATATCATTTACAATTCTTTCAACAATTATTGGAGTTTGTGCGTTTTTTACACCGTTAAACAATTCGGTTAAGGCAGCTTTACCTTTATCAATTTCTTCTTCCGGTACGACTTCTTTTTCTGCTTGCGCAGCTTCACGTGCTAATTCAAGCAAAAGTTTCAAAAATTCAATACTCGTAATAAGTCCTTGTTCGTGCTTTTCACGTAAGTTTTCAAGTTTTTCACCAAGTCTTATGAATTTTGGATCGTTACTATGTGCTCTGATTTTTGCAACAAGATTTATTTCAACTTTCATTGTAGCTTTTTTCAAATCTTTTTGTTTTTCTATGAATTCATCGATCAATTCGGCATCCATAGTTAAAATATCCATATCATCGTGCAAATCCCCGACTTCTAAATTTTCGTGTATAAGTTCAATTGTTTTAGCACCAAGGGTAGCCCAGATTAATCCACCTCTGCCATCAGTCGGTTTTACCGATTCATACACTTTGCTTAACCATTTATAATCATATTTGTATGGTTGTAAGAATGTATCAGGTGAAAGTGCATTCCAAACTCTGTTTAAAACTCTGTAATCTGCAGCGAACTTGTCTTTTTCTTTGTTTGTTGGAATACATTCTTGTGCAGCCATCAAACCTTCCCAACCGTCGGTTGTTCTATCAACGCCCATAAAGTAGCTTAAACATTTTTTCATTAAAGCAGGGAATTGAGTTTTAACGTCTTCAATATTTGTTATAACTTTCTTCATTCCTGCTTCATCAAAATCTAAAGCTCGTGCAACGTTATCAAATATACCAATATAATCTACAATTAAACCAGAAGTTTTGCCTTCATCATAAACACGATTTGTACGGCATATTGCCTGAAGCAAAGTGTGATCCTTCATAGGTTTATCAAGATACATAACCTGCAGAATTGGAGCATCAAAACCTGTCAAAAGTTTTGAAGTTACAATAACAAACTTAAGCGGGTCATTTGGTTCTCTGAACCGGTCTAAGATTTTACCTTCAGCATCACGATCTCTGCGATATGCTTTATATCTATCCTCTTTGTCATTGTTCGTATCCATAACGATAGTTGATGCTTCAGGTGACATCAATTTATCAAGCTCTTCTTTGTACATTAAACAGCACTCGCGGTCATAACATACAACTTGAGCTTTGTATCCGTTTGGTTCAATCTTGGTTTTAAAATGGTTCACAATATGTTCACAAACCTTTTTAATACGTTTTTTGTCATACATAATTGCTTTCATATTTACTCTACGAGAAAGCTCGCATTTATCTTCTTCTGATAAATCTTTTGTTAAGCAATCAAATTCTTTATCAAGATTTTCCTTATTAACGTGTAAATCGACAGGAACCGGTTCAAAATTGAGCGGTAGTGTTGCCTTATCTCTGATTGAATCAGAGAATGAATATTTGCTCATATAACCGCTTTTATCTTCAATGGCGCCGAATGTATGGAAAGTATTTTTATCAATTCTGTTTATAGGAGTACCGGTTAAACCAAAGAAAAATGCGTTAGGAAGTGCCAATCTCATTTTTTCTCCGAGGTTACCTTCTTGAGTTCTGTGAGCTTCATCAACCATAACGATAATGTTATCTCGTTTGTTTAAAACTGTTTCAACGTCACCAAATCTGAATATAGTAGTTATCACAATTTTACGAGTGTCATTTTTGAAAAACGTCATTAATTCTTCTTTTGTTGATGCACTCTCTAGGTTTGGAATATCTGAAGCATTAAATGTTGCAGTTATTTGCGTTTCTAAATCGATACGGTCATCAACAATGACAACTGTCGGATTTTTTAATCCCGGTATCATACGCAATTTTTGTGCAGCAAATACCATAAGCAAAGATTTACCTGAACCTTGGAAGTGCCATATCAAACCTTTCTTTGGATAGCCATTTATAACTCTGTTTACAATTAAATTTGCACCTTCATATTGTTGATAGCGGCATATTATTTTATATTTTCTATATTTTTTATCAGTTGCAAATATAGTGAAGAATTGGAATATATCCATAACTCTTGCAGGTGTAATCATATCTGCTACGCTAATTTTTACATCTGCTAAAGTGCCTTCGGTTTTACAACTTGGAGTGTGCCAAGGTCCCCATAAGCCAATCGGCATACAAACAGATCCATATCTAAAACATTTTCCTTCAGATGCAAAATTGAATACATTTGGCACAAACATTTGCGGGATGCTTTTTTCATAAGCGGAAATATCACCTGCTCCGTCTAACCAAGTTATTGCATCACGAACCGGAGATTTTAATTCTCCAATTACGACAGGGAATCCGTTAATAAGTAGCACCAAATCAAGTCGTTTTCCACCTTCTTCTTTTGGAAATACCCATTGATTTGTAACAACATACTCATTCTTATTAAGTTCTTCTTTCGTCATTGTTCCAAAAAACTTTATAGGCACCATTCTTCCGTCTTTACCGAAAGGGAAAGAATTTTCTTCAAATATAAGTTTTTTAAGCTGTTCATTTCTTGTAACCAAATCGTGTGCTTGAGTTGAAAGGATAAGTGAACGTAATTTATAAATTACTTCATCTGCTCTTGATGGTTCTTCTGCGATTTCAGGATTCAACCTAATTAGAGCTTCTTTAACCATAGGTTCAACAAGTACATCACTATATTCACGTGGAAGTTCATCCGCTTTAATATACTTCCAACCGTTGTTATTTAATATTGTTATAAGCATTTGTTCTAAGGTATCTTCATTAAACATGTGAGACCTCCTTTAATAAATTATTTAGCATTGCTTTCTGCATATTTATTATATTTGCAATCATTTGTTCATGAGAGAATCTAACATTGATACATTTATCCGCAAAATTTACATATGCCTTTTGATATTGAATAGCAGGAATTGGAACTTGGATTAATCCTAAATTTTTTCTGCTTATACGCTTGCGGGTACTACCCGTTTCGTATTTTTGTATTTGACTTTTATATAAATTTGTTAGTGTAAAAGCAATAAAAAATTTTTTGTCTAAGAACTCTTTTGGTCTAAATATTGCACAGTCAACAGCAGTTATCATTCTTTCTTTTATATTTGGCATTATGCAGGCTCTGCCAATAGGATCAGGCAATCTTGATATCAAAATATCTCCAGGATAAACTTCTGTACAATTCAAATTAATAAAAGTTTTTTCATTTATATAACGGGACTTTTCTTCTTTATTAATAAAATCCCCAATTCCTATATTACCAGTTTGTACTAATCTTATACCGCTTTCAGCTTGATCTTTGACTTCAATCCAATCTCCATCACAAAATAATATACTTAATTCTTCTATTGTCATTCGAGTTTTGTTACTTTCCAATAAATTCCCAAATCTTTTAATAAATTCTGTTTCGATCATCGCATCGTTACATTTGAGAAAATTTTTATATGCATTTTTTGTTTCTTCTGCAGCCCAAAGAAGGTCTGCTAATTCATGCTGTTTATTCAAATCCGGCAACTCAAATTCGTAATTTTGAAGATGTGACCATTTTACACGAGGCGATAATGATCCTGCAGATTTTTCTACTGCAAAATCAAACAAATTATCATTTTGAATAATAAAAGGTAGTAATTCAGGTATAATTTTATTCGGTTTTGCCTCAATTACTGTAATATCACCAGAACATATTCCATCAAATGGTGCAACAGCAGCTTTTTTTAAATATGCTCTACGACGGCCAAATAACACATCTCCTTTATGAAAAACTTTTGTAAAAGTGTTTTCAATATTTTCAGCCCATTGGGTTAAAGTAACTTCTTGAGGGATCAAGTGCTCTAAACCAACAATATGGTCATTATATTCATTTGTCTTGCAATTTTCTTTGCGTTCATTTGCAACATCACCTAAACAAACTTTTGCCATTTATCCCTCCTTTCCTATCATTGCTACTAATTCTTTATAATTCTTTCTCATTGCGTTTGAGCTATCTAACCAATCTTGGCAGCAAATTTTTAAATCATAAGTCTCTTCCTGTTTTGCTTCTGTTTGTTCATTGACATAAAGAGGAATACTCAATGAATATCCATTGTTTTCAATATCCTTTATTGTTGCTTTTTTTGCAAATCCAGGAATACTCTCATAATCATCATAAGCATTTGCAATTTTTGTTATGTGCTCATCTTCCAAGAAACTTTCAGCATTTTTTCTCGTTACTTCTTTTACGGCATTTACAAATAAGACCTTACCTCGATTTTCAGGAGCCTTATTAGTTCGACAAATTATAATGCAAGCTTCCATTGGAGAGTTATAGAAAAGATTCGGTCCTAATCCGATAACAGCTTCCAATAAATCAGATTTAACAAGCTCGGTACGCAAATCTTTTTCTTCATCTCTAAAAAGAACTCCATGCGGGAACAATATTGCACAACGTCCGTTTTTTGTATCAAGGCTTGCTAATATGTGCTGCAAAAAGGCGTAATCTGCTCTACCTTGAGGAGGCGTTCCGAGAGTATTTCTACCGTATTTATCAGATTCAAATGCTGCTCTGTCCCATTGCTTAATTGAATATGGAGGATTTGCTAAGACTAAGTCAAATTGCTTCAATTTGCCTTTTTCAATAAACCCTGGATTTTTCAAAGTATCATCATTGCAAATTTCAAAATCCTTTATATCGTGTAAAAATAAGTTCATTCTTGCGATGGCAGATGATAGCTGATTAACTTCTTGTCCATAAAGTTTAACATTGCGCCATTCTTGTTTTTTATCTTTTAAATATGCAATACAAGATATTAACATGCCGGCGCTACCACAAGTCGGGTCATAAACAGATTCATTTGATTGCGGTTTTAGCATTTCTGTCATTAAATGAACAACGGTTCTATTTGTATAAAATTCTTGTGCTGTGTGTCCGCTATCATCAGCAAATTTTTTGATTAAATACTCATAACCTTGTCCAAGTTCATCTTCAGGGCAGTTTTCAATAGACAATGTTTTGCTACTAAAATGTTCAATTAAATCTTTCAGTAATTTGTCCGGCAAACGTTTTTTGTTTGTCCAAGGTGCATTACCAAAAACACCTTGCAGTTTCTCAACATTCGCTTTTTCAATAGCTCTAAAAGCATTAATAATTGCAGTACCAACATTTTCAGAAATTGAGCGTACGTTTTTCCAATGATGTCCTTTTGGAACTACAAATTTATGTATCTCATCCCATTCAAGGGCTTCTTCACCATATTGTTTAATAGCATTTTGGCATTCTTCATCATAAACATCACAAATTCTTTTGAAGAAAAGCAGTGGGAAAATATACTGTTTATAAGCACCTGCATCAATATTAGTTCTCAAAAGAACAGCAGAACCCCATAAATATGATTCTAATTCATCAATTGTTATTCTATTGCTCATTGATGTAACCTCCTTTGATTAACAAGGCTTTGAACTTATCTTCAGCTTTTATAACATCAGATAAGGCATCCAAAAATTCTTGCTTAACGACTTCAGGATCAATGGTTTCTTTTTCTTCTCTTTCAATGTATGTATTAACGGAAAGAGTATAATCATGATCTTTCAAGTCTTGTATTGTAACTATTTTACACTTTTCTTTTTCATCTGTGTAATTGTCATACAGTTTATAAATATCGTCGATATTTTCATCTGTCATTATATTTTGGGCGCGTTTTGGAGTATAAATTTTTGATGCATCAATTAAGCAGACTTCACCTTTGTGTTCTTGTGGTTTGTTATTATTTAATATCAACGCACAAGCTGAAACTCCGGTACTATAAAATATGCCGCTAACAAAAGTAATAACCGCTTCCAATTTATCACTTTTAATCAACTCTTTTCTCATATCGCCGTCTTTATTGCCATGAAAAAGAATTCCTTGAGGCAAAATAACTGCACATCTTCCGTTGTCTTTATCCATTGATTTAACCATATGCTGTAGCCAAGCAAAATCAGCACAAGAGTCTGTCGGGCAGCCCCAGATATTACGACCATATACATCTGATGCGAATGCATCAGCTCCCCAGTTTTTTAATGAGAAAGGAGGGTTCGCTATTACGCAATCAAACGTTTTGAGTTGACCTCTATAAATATGCAAAGGATTTCTCAATGTATCACCCTGCAAAATATTAAAGTCTTTTGCTCCGTGCAAAAACAGATTCATTCTTGCAATTGCTGATGTTGCAAGATTCTTTTCTTGCCCATAAATCTTGCCGTATGACTGCTTGTCGTTATTCATTCTATGGATTGCTTCTATAAGCATACCGCCAGTTCCGCAAGCGGGGTCATAAACTGTTTCACCAGGTTTTGGATCTAGAATTCGAGTTAAAAGTTTTACTATAGATCTTGGCGTATAAAACTCAGCCGCATTCTTTTTTGAAAGGTCCGCAAATTTTTTAATCAGGTATTCATAGCTATCGCCCATAATGTCATCAGAATAGTTTTTATTTCCGACCTTCTTTTGTGACATATGTTCAACAAGATCTTTTAATCTTTCATCTGATAGTTTGCTTTTATCTGTCCAATCTGCATCATCAAAACTGGTAAACACTCCGCTTAAGGTATCAGGATTTGAACGTTCTATACCCGTCATTGCATGGACAATGGCTTTACCGATATCTTTACTTTTTTCTCTAACATCGTTCCAATGACAGCCTTCAGGAATTACAAAACGATGATTTTCTGCAAATGTAGCATACTCCTCGTCTCCACCTGATTCTTCAAGTGCTTTTTGAGTTTCTTCATCATAAACATCTGATATTCTTTTGAAAAACAGGATAGGAGTCACGTAGCTTTTGAACTCATCTTGGTTTATCGGCCCTCGCAATATATTGCAGGCTTCATATAAATGATTAAATAATTCTTCTTGACTTGTCATTTCTTCCGCTATTTTAGTTGCCATTCTTCACTCCTAAAATTTGTTTTGTAATTCCTTGACTACATTTTGCCATCTATCGTTGGCAGCACTAATAGTATTCTGATATAAAGATAATTCTTTTTCATACTCTTCCGATATTACTTTTTGCTCTTCTAATGGAATCATCGGAATTTCTACTGACATAATATCTTTATAACTTATATTCATTAATGTTGTACCTTGCTGCAACCCTTTAATTTGTTTTACACCTAATGGGCTATCTAAAAATATTTTAAGATATACCGGTAAAATCTGATTTTGGTTAACTCTGATTACAATGAGATTAGATGATGCTATACAAGGATATTGCTGTACTTTAAACACAGCTGTTTTAATTGTTGTCCCTCTTGCCGGAATTAAAATATCACCGTCTTCTAATATATAATTTGAGATCTTACGTTCGTCAGTATCAAGGTGATACAATGAATTATAATCGATATCAAATTCTTTTATATTTGCAATATTTACAACCCCGATAGCACCAGTTTCATCTTTAGAATTAACAACTTTGCCTCTAAACGAAGTTGCAATATCACTCAAAGTAACTCTTTTTGTGTTTGAATTTTGAAAATTTTGCCAGTCATCATCTTGTCTTGCAAATATTTTATCAATATTCCAATCGCCAAAGTCCTCTAGTTCAGTGCTCATCACAAAGGTTTCGTCTTCCAATTTAATTGAAACTTCCTTTGATTTTTTATCAACAACCTTCTTGTATCGTCTAATGGTTACATCATCAGTCATACCTGAAGCTATTGTGAATAAATAAGTTTTTATTGCAGTTGAACTGAATATTCCGGTAGGTAACTCTGATATTTCCTCAATTTTATACATTTTTTGAATAAAATTACGCAATTCTTCAACTCGGCCGGTTGCAAAGGTTATGCGTGCAGGGAGAATGGTAACCAGTTTCCCTGTAAATGATAAGTGGTATAACAAACTCTCTGTTGATGCTAATTCATACTCTCTGCATATAAAATCTCTTTGCTGTTCAACCATCATTCTTACTCCAAAAGGAGGCAGCGAAAGTATTAAATCAAATTTTTGAGATGTGAATTCAAAATCATTCATTCCAACTTGCATAATTTCAACATTTTGGTATCCTGCAAATATTTCTTTTAATACCTCAAAATATAATACTTGAGTAGTCGTAATTAGATATGCACAGTTTTTGTTTTTATCGACAATATCTTTTAGAGTTGAGGAAAACTTTTCGCCATCTTTAATTAATACGTTTGAAATGTTATCACATACTCTATCAAGCAATAAATTTCCAACGGAGTTAGGTATTTGCATATGACCAAATTTGCCGGTATCAATATTAAGTATGTCTATCCAATCTAATCCCATTGAACTGACTGTCTGATAGAAGTTTAGGAATACATTTTTGTTTTCAAAAACATTATTATAATTGTATTTATTGCAAATAAACTGCGAACAATCATATAAAGCTTCATTTATATCGTCCGGTTTATTTACTTCTTTTTTTACTTTTAACGCTACAAAAAGTGCAGTCGCAAGATTTTCAGCAGGAATAATTCCTCTGAGAAAACTTAATTTTTTAAATATGTCTAAATTTGTATTTTTCATGAGATTTCTCCATGATTGTTTCACAATTATATAATACAGCACGATAAAAATATTTGCAACTATAACTTTGGTATTATAATACCAAAGTTATACAATAAAATACTTGCGTTCCTTTTACAGCAATATTCGTGAGTATAAAAATTCAACTTAATATTTTGTAATAATGCCTTTGTCATTACAAATATTTTTGTGTCATCTCCATCTCAAAAGATACTTTAATCTTGTACCAAGTGTTCAATTACAACTGGCGTTGTTGTTATTTATTTGAAATGATATTTTAATAATTTATCAAAAAACTCCTCAATGCTTAACTCTTCAAGTTCGACTCCCTCAAAGATATCTTCCATTCCTTTTTCTTTAATAAATGCTTTCATAACCCACTTGTTAAGAAGTTTCGCGACTTTCGATTTACTTTCCTCTATTTCTTCAGGTGACGCTTGTTCCGTTGGCATTTTGATAATAAGTCCAAATTCTTTTTTCATAAATTACTCCTTTCTATACGAATTAATTAGTTAATTAATAGTTAAACTTGACTTTTTTGTAAAAATAGTTTACAATATTCATGTGCTACACGCTAGTGTGGAAACGTACCGCTCGCTAAAATACAGAGCGGTTTTAATATTTTTGAGGGGAATACATGAAAAAGGTTGCAATTTTTATTGATTGGGATAATTTTAGAAAAGAGCTTGATAAGATTACTAAAAAAGCAAAAATAGAAATTTCTGATTTTGATTACAACAAATTACCTCAATTAATGAAATTGATTAGAAGTTTTATTGAGAATGAAGATGAAGAACTTTATCGAATTTTTATATATACAGCTCCACCTCTCAGTTACCAAGATGTTGAAAAAGAATTATTAAACAGAAAAATCGCTCAAGAAGAATTAGACTTATTTAAACAAAATAAAAAAAGAATCAATGGAGTTTTCATAAAGGCTAAGAAGTTTATCGATAATATCGCCCTTGAAGAATATGTTGCATTGAGAAAAGGTGTTTTAAAAATCGGTAATATCTGCAATGGAGAGGTAACAATAAACCAAAAGCAAGTAGATATGTTAATTGGCTTAGATATTGCGCAACTTTCCTATGAAAAAAGAGTTGATAAAATTATCGTATTTTCAAAGGATACAGATATGAAACCCGCAATAAAAGTTGCAAGAATAAATGGAATTCATACTATAATTGCAACATTTGAAGAAGCTACTTCTGAAATTCCAAAAGAATTAAGAGCTCATATAGATACTACTCGAAAAAAATCTTTCAAAGAAATTATAAATAGTTTTAAATAGAATTAAAAAAACACTTTTTTATTCGATAAATTAAAAATGCATCAGATAAAGTATCAACAAATTTTTGTAACGATAAGTTCGATTCATCGGACATTAACACCAGATTATGACTATTTTTCAATTTTATAAGTTCAGCAAAAGCGGAATTTAAGTGAAATTCTTGTTGTGCTTCATCTTAAACGAAATTCCTAATATGGTTATAACTTTATATTTTACTCTGCGTATTTTTTGATTTTTTATAGAAAAAATCCGTTTAATCAATGATAAATCACCTTTTATTTTGTTGAGGAATATTTTATATTCTTTCTTTGATAAAACTTCTGCGCACTTGCTTAAGTAGCGTTCTATGCTTTGTTCCGGAATGTTAGTATAATGCCAAGCCAACATTGCTATAGTGTATTCTCTAAAACTTTTTTCGTATTCAGTGTAAAAATGATTTGAAATTAAAAATTCTTTTAAAAGTGCGACGTTATCAAAAATGCTGAAATTGCTATCAGAAACTTTATTTACTGCAGAACCACTTCTCGTTCTATAATGATAAAGAGGTTTGTTTAAGTATAAAATCCTATCTGCGAGTAAATTTGCACCGATTGAAAATATACTATCTTCTGCATGCTTGTTAGGTGCAAGTTTTATGTTGTTTCTTTTAATAAAGTTTGTTTTGTAGGCTTTGTCCCATATACACAAAGACATGTTACAAAGTTGCTTTTCTGTTTCTGGTATATTATGCCAATTATAAATATCGTTGTTTTTAATTTGGTAATTAAAAACTTTTTTAATGTCTAGTTGAAATTCTCGTGTCCCTTGGTATTCTCCGATTTCATTATGATTTTTGTAATCAAACTGAATTATGTCTACACCAGTTTCGGAGAATTTGTTATACAAAATTTCATAGGTATTCAAATCTATCCAGTCATCTGGGTCAACAAATGATAAATATTCACCTTTTGCAAGTTCAATTCCTTTATTTCTGGCAATTCCTTGTCCTTGATTAATTTGCGAAATTACAATAAATCGATTGTCCTTAGAAGCGTATTCATTTAAAATTCTTAAAGAATTATCGGTTGAACCATCGTTTATACAGATAAACTCAAGTTCTTGTAATGTTTGGTTTTTCAAGCTATCCAAACATTCTCTTAAGAATTTTTCTACATTATAAACCGGAATTATAACGGATATTTTGGGCATGTTTTCCACTACAAGCACACTCCTTACATAAATCTTCTAAATGATAAGTTAATTTTAGCATAAATATTTCTGCATTTAAACTAAATTGTTGTATTAAAAATAAATTCTGTTTTTATGTATACTAAAATAAGTTCAATTGAGGTGTTTCAACTTCTATATCTGATTCTTTTTTTCGTCCTGCAAGGTTCTTGGAGAAATCACGTTGCATTTTGCTCATCAACTCTTCCGAGCGTGTAATAACTTTTTGTGGTAATCCTGCCATTTTTGCAACTTGAATACCATAACTTTTGCTTGCGCCGCCTTGAACAATTTTTCTTAAGAATTCTATTTCTCCGTTTTCTTCACTTACGGTTATTCTGTAATTCTTTATTTGCGGATAAGTTTTTGTCATTACGTTCAATTCGTGATAATGCGTTGCAAAAATACATCTTGCGCCGATTTTGCTTGCAATATATTCTGCAACCGACCACGCTATAGCTACTCCGTCGTATGTGCTTGTACCGCGACCTATTTCATCAATTAGAATAAGGCTTTTTTCTGTTGCATTATTAAGAATACAAGCTGTTTCGGTCATCTCAACCATAAATGTCGATTTGCCTAACGTTAAGTCGTCACTGGCGCCAACACGAGTGAATATTTTATCAATTATACCGATTTTTGCATAATCAGCGGGTATAAAAGAACCTATTTGCGCAAGTATCGCAATTAATGCGTTTTGGCGCATATATGTAGATTTACCTGCCATATTCGGTCCCGTAAGAATCATAAATTGAGTTTTTGTTTTATCCGAACTTGAAAGTTCAATGTCGTTTGCAACGTAGTTCCCGAGTGGCAAAATCTGCTCTAAAACAGGATGACGTCCGTTCTTAACGACAAAATCTCCGGAATCATTGATTTCCGGACAAGTGTATCCGTTTTCGGAAGCAGTGATTGCAAATGATGTAAATACATCTAATTCAGCAATGCATTCTGCCGTATCTCTTATCAGAGTGACAAATTCTCTTGAATATTCTCTAAAATTGCTGAATAATTTGTACTCGAGTTCATACGCTTTTACTTGTGCGTTTAAAACTTCATCTTCGTGTTTTTTTAATTCGTCAGTGATGAATCTTTCTGCACCGGTGAGTGTTTGTTTTCTAATATAATCCGCAGGTACTTTATCTAAATTTGAATTTGTAATTTCTATATAGTATCCAAAAACTCTGTTGTACCCGACTTTTAAGACGTTAATACCCGTACGGTCTTTTTCGCGTTGTTCAAAATCTTTGAGCCAAGCTTCTCCATTGAACATCAAATCTCTTAAATAGTCTAATTCTGCGCTAACTCCGGTTTTTATTACTCCACCTTCTTTAATTGTAATCGGAGCGTCCTCTCGGATAGTATTTTCAATAATTTCAGCATAATTTTGAAGTTTTCCGAGTTCGTTTTCTATTTTTTCAAACGCGTTTATGCCAATTGATTTTGCGGCATTGACTAAGTCGGGCAAAAGTACTAAAGATGATTTTAGGCTTAAAAATTCTCTTGGTGTTGCTGTTATATTGCTCAATTTTGTAGAAGTACGCTGTATATCGTATATATTTTTCAAAAGATTTTGAATTTCGTATCTTGCAGAAGAGTTTTCTACAAGAGTTTTTACGATTTCTTGACGCTTAAGGATTTTCTTGATGTCTTTTAATGGCTGACATATCCAAGATTTTAAAAGTCTCGCGCCCATATTTGTAGAGGTTTTATCAACCGCCCATAATAGTGAACCGTACTTATTTTTTTCTCTCAATGTTTCAGTAAGTTCAAGATTTTTTCTTGAACCTGAATCAATTGCCATATATTCAGAAAGTTCATAGGTTTCTATTCGTTCAAATTTAGGGAAACTCTCTTTCATGTTTTCCCAGATATAAGCAAGTACACCGGCTGCTGCGCGAAATCCGTATTCGCAAGTGTTATATCCGATTGAATCAAGATTGGCAATTTTAAATACTTGTTTTAAATTTTCTTTTGCAAAATCTTCTTCAAAAACTCTAGCAGGAACTTTTGAACAATTGTAAATTTTTAAAATCTCTTCCGGCAAATCTACTGTTTCTTCAGGAACTATTTGAAACGGTTGGAGCTGCATTTTTTTAGATTGTGCAATGATTTCAGAAGGTTGAATTCTTGCAAGTTCTGTGAGCAGTGTCTCATAATTTAGTTGTGTTGCTTTAAATTCTCCCGTTGAAATATCTGTATATGCAAATCCCCAAAGTTCATCTTTAGAGCTTTTGCTTTTGCAGATTGCGCACATATAATTGTTGCTGTTTTGGTTTAGCAAATTGCTTTCAATCAATGTGCCTGCTGTAAGAATTCTGACAACACCGCGTTTTACAATTCCCTTTGCAGTTTTAGGGTCTTCAAGTTGTTCGCACACAGCAACCTTTATATCTTTGGCAACTAATTTTTCCATATAACCATCGACTGCTTTTACCGGAATACCTGCCAAAGGAATTCTACCTAAAGCACCGCAATCACGCCCCGTAAGGGTGATTTCCAACTCTCTGGAAAGCATTACAGCGTCTTCAAAAAAAGTTTCGTAAAAGTCTCCCATTCTGTACAAAAGCAAGCAATCAGGAAGTTTGCGCTTCTCTTCAATATAATGACGCATTGCAGGAGTTGCGTCCTCAAGGTTTATGTCTGCTGTATTTATAAGATTGATTTCAGGTTTTGTCATAGTTATAATTGTACATAATATTTATTGTAGGTGCAAGTAATGTTTAGATTAATAAAGATAATTTTCAATGCGTTTTTATTAGTGCTTGCTATTATTGGGTTTAACGCAATCGGTGGGCAAAAATATGTAGAAGCGGTAAAAGTTAGTGTCGGTAATTTTATACAAACACGTGCGTTAGAAAATGCAAAAAAAATCGGTGATTTTTCAGGATTGCACGAAGAGTTCCAAATAGATAATTCGGTTAATCTTATCGGCTATAAAGCCATTATTGCCGAGCATAAGGCTTCCGGACAGAAAATGGTAATTATAGATTCAGGTAAAAAACCGCTTTTAACGCAAAGCGATATTAAAAGTGATAAAGTTAATAAAAAACTCAATGACTTGGCAGAAAAAGCTAAGTATCAGGCAGTTACCGTTCAGGATATAAAAATAATTGACAGGGGAACGGTGAATGTTTATGGGCAAAATGTTCCTTACGCAAAATTTGAAGCGAAGGTTACAAGACTTCCATTTTCTGATATTTCAGGAATTGTTGCAAGTGTGACAACATCTGATGGTTCGGAAAAACTCGCCCTTTCTTTGAGTGATAAGAAAAAATATTCGCAGCTTATTGCCGGAGAATTTTTTAAAGGAGTGAAAGAATGAAAAAGTTTTTATTGATAATGGCAATATTTCTGTTGTCGGTAAATAGTGGATATTCGGCAGACAAAATTTCTCCGGAATATTTGAAAAATCATAAGCATTTTGCGATTATGAATCCGATTGCTGAAAGTATTGCAGAGCATACAATCAAATCTTCTCTAAAAAAAGAAACTGGTGGAAAATATAATGTTAAGTTTGATGGTTATACGCTTGGCAGTATGAAGAAAGGTGTTTTCAAAAATCTTGAAATAACGGGTGAAAATGTAACTGTTGATGAAATTCCGTTGCCTTATGTGCACGTAAAGTCATTGAGCGATTACAATTATGTGGATTATACAAAAGAGCCTGTTGTCTTTATGTCCGATATGAAATATGAATACGATATTTTATTGTCGGAAGAAAGTATGAATAAGGCTCTAAAGCACGGTAATTATCAAGCAGTTCTTGATAATATTAACAATGTCGCGTATCCGATGTTTGTGGTGAAAAATGTAAGCACAAAGATTATAGATAATAAACTTTATATTTTGACCGAGTATAATTTCCCGATAGCGCCTTCTGCTAAAAATAAGGTGTTTGTTGCGTCATCCGATTTTTGTGTGAAAAACGGAAAAATTCGTGCGGTAAATGTTAAATTGGACAGTGCTTACGGGAAAATTTCTTTGAATAAAGTCGCAAATCTTTTGAATTTACTAAATCCATTAGAGTTTACTATGCAACTTCTGGATTCACAAACTTGTGATGCAAATATTGAGAATGTAAATATTATTGACAACAAAGTGAAAATTAGTGGTAAGATATTTGTAAGAAAGGGCTGATTATGAATTTTTCACAAAAACTGGGTCTTTTTATACTTATCGTAATTTCGGTTGCGTATGTTTATTTTTCTTTCTTTAGCAATGACGGGTTTGATTTTAAATTCCCGCAACATGAAGAAAGACCATCATTTTCTGATAATACTGAAATCCCTGATATAGAGCCTTTGCCGGAAGAAGAACAGCCGACAAATGAAAAAACTTATAAAACAGTTAGGATTTTTGTTTGCGATAATAATGGCAAGATACGTTCGGTTAACAGAAAATGTGATATTGAAGCCGAAAAATCTTGTTTTGAATATGCAATAAGAGAGTTGGTTTCAGCTCCTTCAAAGTGGGAAAAGTCAAAAGGCTTTACGTCTGAAATCCCGCAAGGTACAAAAATTTTGTCCGTGCGTGAGGGCGAAGGTAGTATCATGGTGGATTTATCATCTGCATTTGAAGCGGGTGGTGGTGCTGAAAGCACTTATACCAGAGTAAAACAGGTTATTAAAACCGCAAAAGCAAATACTAATTTGCCTGTGTATTTGTACATAAATGGCAAACAAGCTGATGTAATCGGCGGAGAAGGTATTATGCTAAAGCAGCCATTGAATGAGAGGTCTTTAGATGACTGATAATAAAGATTTAGATTATTACATGAATCTTGACTGGACTTTGATTGAAGGTACTGATTTGGACTTCAACGGAAATCCTTATCATTACATTGAAATAAAGGAAATTCCGAGTTTTGCATTCTGTGCCAAAACTCGAGAAAAAGCTCTTGAAAATTATAAAAAGCAACTGAGGTTATCTTTAATGCTTATGTTGGAGGACGGTGAGCATATTGTTGAGCCCGGTGAAGAAACGGAAGATGACATTGATTGGGAAAGCATATGTCCATAATAAATTTATCTGAAATAAAAATTTCTCCGATGATAAAGGAGGATATTGAAAGCGTAGTTAAGATTGAGGAAGAGGCTTATGGTAAGCACCATTGGGCAAAATCTTCTTTTTATGACGAAATGGCAAATAATCTCGCAAAGTATTATTCCGCCAAAACACCGGATGGTGAACTTGTCGGTTATGCGGGTACGTGGCACATTATAGATGAAGGGCATATTACAACAATTGCAGTAAAAAAAGAGTTTTTGAGAAATCATATAGGCGAAGCGATTATCCAACGAATTATAGAGGATTGCTACAAAGAAGGTGTTAAGTATTTAACTCTTGAAGTGCGAGTTTCAAATGTAGCTGCAATTAAATTGTATGAAAAATATGGTTTTCAATCTCTCGGAACGCGCAAGGGATATTATCAGGACAATAACGAGGATGCATTAATTATGTGGACTGAAAATATTTTTTACGATAAATTTAAAACAAGATACCAAGAAAATGTTGAAAAGTTAAAATCGTTAGTTGCCAAGTAGAATATGGTGTCGAATATTTCATCGTTTTAAGAATTAGAAAAGGAAAAATGAGCAAACGTATAGAAAAACAGATAAATAGTTTTAAGTACAAAGGTGAACCTGTAAAAATTACGCTCGGTACGCTTATTTTAACTTGTTTATCTGTTCTCTTAATTATTGTTGCAACATTTACTCAATTAACTCTAAAGCATCCTTATTTTCCACTAGATACATTTTCGTTTCTTGCCTGTGAAACTAACGAATATGAAATTTTGCGTCATTTTGTAAAAAGTTATAAATATATTCCTCAAATACCGATGGTGTTTTTTATTGTTGCTCTTTTGGGAAGAAAGTTTGGAATATTGTCAATCCTGATGTATATAGTTTTGGGATTATTTTTCCCGATTTTTGCATTGGGGGGCGGAATAAGTTATATGTTTGAATATGGATTTGGGTATATTTTAGCTTATCTTCCTGCGATATTTTTTGCAGGAACGCTTCTTAAGGGAAAAACCGATATTCTCAGAGTGTTTTTAATTGCTCTAATTGGAACTCTTACGATTCATATTCTCGGTGTTTTGTATATGCTTTTTGTTGCAACTTTGAGACATGCTCCGATGGATATGGTTACGAGTTGGATTGTTTCACAGAGTGGTGTGCAAATATTATATGATATTTTCTTTAGTATGCTTGCAATTTTTCTCGGCAGACAAGCCAGAAAGCTTTTGTGGATTGTAATGTGTTAATAATTTAGACAAAAGCGTGAAGGTGAAATATAAGGTTTAAAAATAACAGAAAGGATTATATTATGGTAGCAAGTTCTAAGAGTGGAAGTTTTGCGTATGT
This sequence comes from uncultured Vampirovibrio sp., assembly GCA_964503025.1. Taxonomy (GTDB): domain Bacteria; phylum Cyanobacteriota; class Vampirovibrionia; order Gastranaerophilales; family Gastranaerophilaceae; genus CAG-196. The sequence goes on from CAZCZF010000015.1 coordinate 22,500, forward strand.
AGCTGGTGGTGGTAATCAAAAGCGAAATTATAAAGGCGGGGAAGAAATTCTTGATTTTTCGGGAGTTAGTGAAGAACGTAAAATTCTAAATGATGAAGGAGAATTTTGTCCTGTACTTGAAAAATCCGGTAATGATTTAGTTGTAATATATACCAATGATGTAAACGGATTAAAACCGGATTCTGTAAGATTAGTTAATTATTTTAAAACAGGCAAAAAATCAGATATAAAAATAAAATTGTCTGAAAATGAAGATGCTGTTGATATAAAAGAATTTTATGTAAGTTTTGGCTATGATGATTTCCAAAAAGGCAGAACTATAACAGGAACTTTTTTAAATGATGATATTGATGGTTTACAAGGTAATGATGTAATCAAAGGCTTAGATGGTGATGATTATATCAAAGGTGATGGCGGTAACGATAAAATTTATGGCGGCACAGGCAAAAATACTTATGCTTTTAGTTCCGGCGATGGTAATGATACGATATATTCTTCTAAAGGTGCGCAAGATACAATCATTTTTAAAGATTTATCCGATAGTGATTCAATTGAATTATCAAACAAAGGTAATAATTTAATATTAACTTATGGCGAAAACAAAGATACAATTACTATTGCGGATTATTTTAAAAATCCTCTTAACAGCTCTGTTAAACAACTTGAATTCAACAATGGAAGTGAAATAAATTTATCAGAACTTGTTAACGAACCGATTTTAAGAGAGGGAGATAGCGAAAATAACATCATTAAAGGTTGGATTGGCAACGATATTATTGTTGGCGGCAAAGGTAGCGACAGACTTTATGGCGGAAAAGGCAAGAATGTTTTTGTGTTTAAAGCAGGTGATAACAACGACACAATTTATTATGAAGGCGGAGAAGATATTATTGACTTGCGCAATGTAGAAAATCTTAATGCCAATGAATTTGGCGAAAATGGCCCACTTAAAACCGAAGCAATAAAAAGAGGAAATGACCTAATTATCTTATATACGCTGGATTACAATGAAGAAACAAACAGCTATAAATATGATTCAATTTGTCTTGCAAATTATTTTAAGAACGGTCAAAAATATGATATTAAATTTATCTTAAAAAATGATGCGGAAGGCAATCCGATATATACGGATTTAAAAGATTTTGTAACGGTTGATTTAGCTTTTGATGAAGCTGAAAAAGGTCAGAAAATTACAGGAACATTCTTGGATGATTTAATTGATGGTTCAGATTATAATGATGTAATTCAAGGCAGCAACGGTAATGATGATATATATGGCGGTTTAGGTAACGATAAGCTATATGGGGATTACGGAAATAATGTTTTTGAATTTGACGTTGCCGATTATAGTGGCGAAGGAATCGCATTCAGAGGAAATGGAAAAGACACCATTTATTCGGGTAAAGGCAGTGATTCAATCAGACTTTTAACATATATACCAACAGATGGTGTTAATGAATATGGAGAAGTGCAAACAAAGCCTTTATCAACTAATAATTTAAGATTTTCTCTAAGAGGCGATAGTTTAATTATTCATTACACAGATAAAGACTCAATAGAACTTGCCGATTATTTTAAAGTAAAAGGTGGTCATTCCGTAAAAGAAATTGAACTATATGATCGGGATGGTGTTAATACAGAAAAATATTCAATCATTGGGCTGGCAAACAGCGATTTACATCAAATCAAAGGAAAAACAAATAAGAGAAATTCACTTAAAGGTAGTCATTTAAGTGATTATATGGTTGGCGGAAACCTTGCCGATACAATCAAAGGTGGCAATGGCAATGATTATATTATTGGCGGCAAAGGTAATGATAAACTTTACGGCGATTCGGGAGAAAATACCTTTGAATTTTATAATGGTGACGGTAATGACACAATTTATTCTGGCAAAGGTAAGGATGAAATTATAATACAAGATGTTGGCGAAGAAGATGTTGTTATAAGCAAAAATGGAAAGGATTTAATTTTCCATTATAGCGAAAATGATTCTATAACAATTTCAAATTATTTCAAAAATCCCGATGCGTCTTCATTTGAAAATATTGAAATGAGAAACGTAGAACGTTTTGTTAAAGATTTAATTAGTGAAAAAGGGCTTGAATACGCACTTAAAATTAATAATTCCAAAAAATCTGATGGAGATTTTATAGAAGGAAGCAGATTAAATGATAGTATAATCGGAAGCAAAGGCGATGATTTTATTTCCGGCGACAGAGGTCATGACACCCTGAAAGGCGGTTCAGGTGATGATACTATCTATGGCGGAACAGGTAATGACAAATTGTACGGTGAAGCAGGAGATAATAAGATTGTTTTCAAAAATTATGATGGCAACGACACCGTTTATATGGGCAAAGGTAATGATTCTTTATTATTTGCAGAAAATGAACTTGACTATATTCGCTACGAAAAATTCAAAAACAATCTTATTGTTAAATATGGTGAAGGTGACTCTGTAACTATAAGCAATTATTTTTCATCCAAATATAAATCTGTTGATACAATAGCAACGATTGATGATTATAATAATCCTGAACCTATCGAAAAAAGTGTTTCGCTTAAAAAAGATATTATCATAACCAAAAGTTTGGTTAATAATTATATGCTTGTTGACGGAAAACATTATATTCCCGCCGATTGTTATGATGGTAATGAATATAATAATTTAATTGTTGCTAATAATAATAAAAAACATAATTTTGTTGAAGCAGGCGCAGGAGATGACATAATTTATTGCCAAGGCAAACAAGTTATTGCAAAAGGCGAGGGAGGTAACGATACTTATGTTATTTCTTCTTTGAAAAACTCTACAGCCATTTATGATACAGAAGGTGAAAATTACATTCAAATTGAAGACAAGTCATCTAATGTGAATTTGATATTCAATGTATCAACAGAAAATGATTTGGGCGGATATAACGGTATGTATATTCTTAACAAATCAACGCTTTCAAGTCTGATTAAATCAAGAAATATTGATAAGGTGACATCAGGTGTTGAAGTAGAAGAATTTTTCTCTAATGATGGAGATATAGGATCAGGTGCAGTTCTTCAAATAAAAACTTCAAACGGTTATTGCGTATCATCAGATCAGATTAATGAAGTTAAAGCAAATGTTGTAAGTTGGCTGTCTGAGAATAATTACGCAAGTGCTTTAGACGCATTTGAGCAAGGGGATAAATCTTCTATTAATGAATTGGTAGCGATATATCAAAATATTAATTGGCAACAGCCTGAGGTTTAATAATTAAACAAAAACGGGATGACTTAATAGTCATCCCGTTTTTTAATAAACTATGTGCATTACTTGTCGTCTAATGCAGCAACACCCGGAAGAACTTTTCCTTCGATAAATTCAAGAGAAGCTCCGCCACCGGTTGAAACGTGAGTGAAATCTTCTGCTTTGCAGAATTTCTTAGCAGCAGAAACAGAATCGCCACCGCCGATTACAGAAACTGCACCATTTTTAGTTGCTTCAACGATTGCTTCTAATACCGCTTTTGTACCTTCAGCGAATTTAGGGTTTTCAAATGCGCCAACAGGACCGTTCATAAGAATTGTTTTTGAAGATTTAAGAACTTCTGCAAAAGCTTTTCTTGATTCAGGGCCTGCATCAACACCTTCAAATCCATCAGGAATTTCGTCGATTTTAACGAATTTGTTAGTACCGTTGCCTGAGAAATCATCAGTAACAAGAACATCAGTTGCCATTACAAGCTTAACGCCTTTTTCTTGAGCTTTCTTTTCGATAGCCTTAGCAACTTCCAATTGGTCATCTTCACAAATTGAATTTCCGATTTTGCCACCGTTAGCTTTTACAAATGTATAAGCCATGCCGCCACCGATAATCATATTGTCAACTTTGTCAAGCAAGTTTTCTAAAACACCAATTTTAGAAGAAACTTTTGCACCGCCAACAACCGCAGTAAATGGTCTTGTAGGATTATCAAGAGCTTGTGACAAGCATCTGATTTCTTTTTCCATTAATAAACCTGAAACAGCAGGCTTAAGAATTTTAGCCAATTTTGCTGTTGAAGTGTGGTTTCTGTGAGCTGCGCCGAAAGCGTCGTTTACATAGAAATCACCAAGCTTTGCAAGCTCTTCTGCAAAAGTCATGTCATCATCTTTTGCTTCTTCTGCTTTGTAGTAACGGATGTTTTCAAGTAAAGCAATTTGTCCGTCTTGTAATTTAGCTACATAAGGAGCAGCTTCTTCCACAGACGGAATAAATACTATATCTTCACCAAAAACTTTAGCCATGTATTTTGCAACAGGTTCAAGTGTAAATTCAGGGTTCTTTTCACCTTTTGGTCTGCCTAAGTGAGCCATAAGAACGATTTTAGCACCCTTTTCTTTTAAGAAGTTTACAGTAGGAACGATAGCTTGAATACGTGTATCGTCCGTAACATTTTTGTTTTCATCAAGAGGAACATTAACGTCAACTCTTACAAGAGCTGTTTTTCCTTTGATGTCGCCTAAATCTTTGATTGATTTTTTCATTGGTCTCTTTCCTTTCTTATTTGCATGAATATTATATTAAAAACAAAATTTCATCACAATACGCAAAATTAGTAGTATCAAATCCAAATCAATATATTTACCCCTGTAAATTTTTTTTAAGATACATGAGAAATTTTATACTGTTTACTATACAATATTATAATGAATTAGTTGCGGAAGATATCATTTCAAAAAGGACGATTAATGGTGGAAACTTTTGAACTTACAAATTATAATTTTTATTCAAGCCGTTTAGACATGGAGATTATCACAAACATTGTAGATGTTTTGAAAGAGATTTTGGAAGAGGATAAAAAACAGGAACAACCGTTGTTTTTAAAGGTCGCGGATGATTTTATTCTGAATATTGCAAGAAAAGTTGTTCAGGAAAAGAAGAAAACTTTTCTAATCGGTATTACCGGTGAAAGTGCTTCCGGAAAGACCGTGTTTGTTGACAATACGATAGAAGCGGTTGTAAGAGACAAAAAAGAAGGCATTTATACGGTTATTCGTCAGGATGATTATTACAAAGATACTTCTAAAGAACTTATTGAAGCCGGAAGTTATGATGCCCTGTTTAAGACAGGATTTAGCTTTGACACACCGGAAGTGATTAACTTGGGTTTGATGAGAGAACACTTGTTAAAATTAAAAAACGGCGAAGAAGCTGTTTCGCCAAAGTATGATTTTGTAACTTGCGTGTCTGATCCGAACGGAGATGTTAAAAAACCTGCTAAGGTTATTTTAACGGAAGGTTTGTATGTTCTTAACAAAGAAGTGCGCGATATTATGGATGTTAAAGTTTACGTGTTCACACCGATTGATGTAATAAAAGAGCGTTGGTATAAACGTGCTGTTTCTCGCGGAAAAACTGGAGAAGCTGCTGATTTGCAGTTTAAGAACGTAAATGAAACGGCGCAACAATATATTCGTCCGACTTACCAGATTGCGGATTGTATAATTAATGGCATGGTTGATAAGGATTATATTAAGGTAATTACTGAGCGAATAATGGCACGACTTGCGGAAGTCTGCTGCTAGGGTGCAAACAAAGGGGTAAATAACAGGGGGTAAATAGAGGGTTGACCCTTCCTCCAGCCCTCTCTCAAAGGAGAGGGAGAAAGTTTAAAGGTATAAAAAATGTTTGAATTAAAAGCACAGATGTATTTTTCAGCAGCTCATCATCTATTAAATTATGATGGCGAATGTGAAAATCAGCATGGGCATAACTGGTTGGTGGAAGCTTTTGTAACAGGGAATTCTCTTGACAAAAGTAATATTCTTGTTGATTACAAGGTTTTGAAGCGTGAGTTGAAGGCTGTTTTAGATTTACTTGATCACAAGGATATTAATGAACTTCCTGAATTTAAGGGAATTAGTCCGTCATCCGAGATTTTGTCAAAGTTTATATACACAAAACTAAAAGAAAGAATTTCGTTGGTTTCTAAAATTTCGGTTTGGGAAACTGCGACTTCATGCGCAAGCTATTATGAAGAGGGGTAAACAAAGATTCCTCGCAATCTTTACACTATACTTCTAAACTGGTATTATTACTACAAGTATGGAAGTGAAAAACTCACTCTAATGCGAGGGGGAGAAAGCAATGGTGAAAAATGGATATTATACAAACAATATTAATGGGTATAGTACAAGGCTTGAGTGAGTTTTTGCCAATTTCGAGTTCGGCTCACCTTGTTTTTACTTCAAATTTTTACAAAATATTTAAAGGAATTGAAATTATACAAGAATCTAATCAGGAAATTTTCCTTGATATTATGCTTCATTTGGGTACGTTGATTGCCGTTTTGATTTATTTCAGAAAAGAGATTTTTGCAATTTGCAAGGCTATTTGTACTCGTGATAAAAATAATCCTGATTACAAAATTGGGATGTATATTATTGCAGGTACGGTTGTTTCAGTTTTGATTGCTTTTCCGTTGCATGAAATAGCGGGTGATTTGGTTTTTAAACCTGCAATTGTTGGATTGTTGCTAATATTTACAGGCGGGCTTTTGTTGTTCAGTGAGCGATATTATGCTAATACCCATCTCTCAAAGGAGAGGAAGCCGGTGGATTTTAAAACCTCTATATTAATTGCAGCGGCACAAGGTCTTGCAGCGCTTCCGGGTTTTTCTCGTTCAGGTTTAACTATTGCGACAGGACTCCTTGCTGGAGTTGACAGAACAACTGCTGCAAGATATTCGTTTTTGCTTAGTATACCTATAATTTTGGGAGCTTCATTGGTGTATCCGCTAGTAAAAATTGATTTTGCAGAAGTTGTAACTTATAACTGGACGGCAATTCTTGTCGGTACAATTGTTTCCGGAATTGTAGGTTATCTTTGTATTAAGTATTTCTTAAAATTTGTTTCAAAATTCTCACTTTCTGTTTTTGGTTGGTATTGCTTGATTGTGGGAATTTTGATGGTTATGTTTTTTGGAATTAGATAGAATTATTCCCTCTCCTTACAGGAGAGGGTTAGGGTGAGGTGAAAAAATGGAATTGAATAAATATATTGAACACACATTGTTAAAACAAGATGCGACAAGAGCTGAGGTAACAAGATTGCTCGACGAAGCACGTGAATACAGCTTTTTGGGCGTATGTGTAAACCCGTGTAATGTTGCTTTTGCACATCAGTATCTTTTAGATACCGATATAAAAGTGGTTACAGTCATTGGTTTTCCTTTAGGACAGGCTACTTGTGAATCAAAAGTTCTTGAAACGGTAGACGCTGTCAAAAATGGTGCGGATGAGATTGATATGGTCATCAATGGTGGTAAGTTAAAAGATGGCGAGTATGATTATATAGTGGATGAGATTTCTAAGGTAAAATCAGCTTGTCAGGGAAAAAATTTAAAGGTTATTATAGAAACTGATTTGCTTTCTTCTGACGAAATCAAAACAGCGTGTGAATTGTGCATAAAAGGTGGAGCAGATTTTGTAAAGACATCTACCGGATTTGTGAAAAATGGTATTGGTGCAAAAGCGGAAGATGTTAAATTGATGTATGAGACTGTAAAATCAGCTGGTTTGCAGGTGAAAGCTTCCGGCGGAATCAGAGATAAAGAAGCTGCATTAAGAATGATTGAAGCAGGTGCAACTCGTTTGGGTACAAGTTCCGGAGTGAAAATCTGCCAATAAAAATTAATCAAAAGTAGTATGTTTTACAGTCTAAAAGTTTAATGGATTAATGAGGATTTGATTTTAATATGATAAAGAATCCTCATCGCTCAAACTTTCCTCTCTTTTTGATTAAAGAGAGGTTTCTTTTGTAATATTTCTTTAGAAAAAGGCAATTTTTGTTTCTAAAAATACTTTATATAAATAAGTAGGAAATAGTAGAAGGTCTAATTGTGTCACAAGTTAATCCAAATATAAATAATTTATATCTTCAGCAGGGTTATCAGAATCAGCCTAAATCTCCGCAGCAGGTTCGACTTCCTGCTTATTATAATGTTGCTGATAGCTATGACCGTTTGAGCTTCAAAGACGCTTTAAAGGATAATATAGCGTATGAAATGCTACTCAAACCTTTTATTGAACATCCTATGGCAACTTTAGGCACTTGGCTTGCTTTAGGAGTTGGAATTGATGCATATTCACATGCAAACAGTGGAAACTATGAAGGCACACTCTTGCAAAAGGCTGCTAGTTTTGGTGATAGAATAGAAAATTCTAAAGCGATACAGAGCAAACCTGTACAAACTGTTATTCACGGTATTAATTCAGTTGGTGAAAAAGGCAAAAAACTTGCTTCAAAGAGTGCTATTTTGAGAGCAATGAAAGAAACTCCTACTATGCCGGAGTGGCAAATGGTTAAGACTCAAATGTTTAACCAAAAACAAGAAGTCGTTACGGATTTTATTAAAATTGCTGATGCTTTAAAGTTAAATTCTAATGGTGCTATAAAGTTGAAAGATATTGGGCTTAGTGGTTATGAAAAAACTATGCTCAAAGAGGCTTTCAATGTACAAAAAGTTTCCCAAATATCTGAAAATGAAGCAGTTACACAGGTATTATTAAATCGTTTAGGGAAAAGTTCTGATGAAATAAAGAATATTCAAAAACTTGGCGCGAATGCTCATGGTGCAATAAAGGGTGAAATCCTTAAAGAGATGGGGTTAACGGCAGAAAAAGTTGCGCTTATTAAAGACGATGTTTATGGCAAATACATAAATGATGTGAAAGTGGCTACCGGAAAGGTCGGCAGTAGAGTAAGAATAGGCGCAGGTCATTATAAGTGGATGGGGCCTGCTACTAAATTGTTTGAAAGAACAATTGGTTGCGATGAAGTTCACAATAAACTTCATAGTATGGAAGGCGGAGCAAAGACTGCGACGGGAAGATTTACAGCGAAGGCAACTCAAATGTTGCATCGTGGTGTAACTTGGAATAATGGTAAATTGGGAGCTTTATGCTTTATTGCTCCAATTTTAGTAGAACTTGGCATGAACGTCGCAAAAGCGGATAAAGATCAAAAAGTTGGTACTGCAGCAAATGGTTTTGTAGAAAATGTTTCTTGGATATTTACATTCCCTCTTGCTCTAAGGTGGATGCATTCATTTGGTGGTATAAAACTTGCTGGCATGGGTAAAGATAAGGTAGAACAATATAGAAAACTTGTGGATGATTTTAACAAGAAAGTCAGTACAACAGTTGTACAAGATGGTGTTAAAGTTCCTAATCCTAATACATTCAAAACAAAGGCAGAATATGATATTGCAAGACGTGAAGTTGAAAAACAATTGAAAGAATTGAAAAACGTAAAAGGACAAAATATATTTACAAGAGGACTTAGAAAAGTTGTTGGTTGGATGACTCCAGATTTATGCCGATTAAACAGCTACAGAAATTCTAATCCGATTGCTAATACAATGCGTAAAACACCTGCATTTTTAAGAAACTTAGTAGGTGTTCCTGCAAGATTTTGTATTTGGGGTCTCCTTTCCATGAGTGTTTTGGGTGGTGCTCTTACGAAATGTACTACCGCTATTTTCGGTAAATCTTATGATTCTATGAAACAAGATGAACGAGAAGACGCAAGAAAGCAGCAAGAACGATTCCTCAAAGATGATTTGAAGGAAAGACTTTATAATGCTCAATTGGCAAAACAAGGAGTTGGACAAGGTGGTGTAAATAATGGAATTGTAGCTGAGCAAAAAGTGAATAATATTGCAATGCATGGTTTAAAGCCTGTAGCGAAGCCGGAAGATGCAGCAAAAGAAAAAGTGGATAATTATACTTATATTCCTTCGCAAGAAAATGTAATTCCTCACCCGATAAAGAATAGAGGTATTGACAATTATACGTATATTCCATCATCAGAGTGTACAATCAAGTCAGATAAAGTTAATGAAAATAATAGAAAATATATCCCATCACAAATGGCAGCAAATATACAAAAGAATTTTGATAATTCAGGTTTGGCTTCTGCATTGGATAGGGCGCAACGAGCAGAAGACAAAGCGTTAAGAGTTTTGGCTGGAAACTTCGACGGAGTGTAAGCTGAATAGGTGAATAAGTAAATAAG
>CAZCZF010000016.1:0-32013 GCA_964503025.1 uncultured Vampirovibrio sp.
ATTGATTAGTTATTGTTTCTGTTATAATTTGTTTTTCATAATCCGCAAGATTTTCATTTGTTTTTATAATGTCTGCTAATTCGTTTCGAGAACTTGCACCCTGTAAAATTTTTAAAATATTTTTTTGAAATATTTGACTAAACACTACAAAAACAACACAACAACTAATAACCGCTTTTATAAAATTAAAAATTAAATCATAACTTGTTATATTAATTTGTTTACTTGTCATTAATTGCAGTAATAAAAAAATAAAAGCAACGGCAATTAAACTAAGCCATATTTTCATCTTGCAACCCTACCCCACCAACGGATCTCTCCAATTACTTCAAAATCAAAATCAATTTCTTTTGAAAAATCAATATAAAACGGATCGTATTTTTCTTTGTTGTCTGAGATAACTTTTATTTTGTACGGCGGGATTTTTTGTAATCTTTTTGCGTATAATTGCCCGTCAATTCTCACACAATAAATACGCCCGTCATAAACTTCCTTTTTGCTCAAATCTATTAAAAGACTGTCCCCGCCCTCAATAGTCGGCGTCATACTGTCCCCGCTTGCAAAAATCATTTGAGTATTACTTAAACTCACTCCAATATCACGGGCAAGCTCACGGCTTATTTTATAAGTCCCTGTTTGCTCCTCATTGTAAACAGTAATTCCCGAACCCATAGAAGCATACACCTCCCCACGAACGGGAATATCAATAAAATCATTGTCTAAATTGTCAACATTTTGATTACAACCCGTTAAATTTACATTAAAATGATTTTCAATTTTTCTAACATCAGATAATTTGAGTTCCGTACCTGCTTTTGCTTTTCTGCTTATATTTTGCCTGTCTTTACCTAAAATTTTCGCAATATCTGATTGCGATACTTTTGCTTTTGTTAAGTTTTGTAAAGTGTCTATTATGCCGTATATATCCAATTTTCAACCCTTTTTTGATTTTATTTGATACAATATGATTACAAATTTAAAATATTTGTTGACAAAATGATTACAGTATGCAATAATACAATCAACGAACGTACAAAGAGAAAAGGTAACAATAACTTATGGCAAGAGTTTACAAACCTAATACGACTATGAACATTCCTATTGACGTACTCGATAGATGTAGTGAATTTCTTGAAGATACTCCGGAAATCAAAAGCCGTAATATCTTGATAGAAAAAGCACTTATCTATTTTATGGATCATTGGGAAGACATCAAAAAAGGTTATAGCTTAAAAGCTGCATAATCTTTTTATAATACTTCAAGTTAATTTTTAACACACAAAAAAAATAAACGCAAGGGGCAACCCTTAAAGAGCGTTATTTTGTAATGCGAAAAATCGGACATTGACAATTGAATAAACCATAAGACCACTGACGCAGAGTAAGACATTTTTATAATGGACTGAAAGCTATAAGCAGGGCAGGTGGATTTTGCGTAGAGTGACGAGCCAAAGGCTCAAACTCGAAGTAGCATTTTCAAAAGTGAATGACAACGAAGTGAAATGAACGCTTGAAAATGTGGAGCAATAATCCAAGGCGTAATAACGAATACAATTTTTTAATAAAAGGGTATAACGGCAAAAATTAAAGCTAAAATGAGCAAAGCGTGGAGATCCCGTCGGTTTTTGCCGTTTTTAAATCCCTTTGAAAAGCGACTTACGAACAAGTCAAAAAAAAAGAAAGGCGGTAAAAAATGTTTAATAAATTAAAACAATTCATAAATAAAAGAAATGAAGACAAAAAATTAAAAAACAAGATTGAATACAACCGCAAATTTTACGAAATCAGAGGAGCGGTAATTAAATTTTACGAAAACAAAGACAAAGAAACAAACGAAGTAAATATCCCTGCATATTTAAGGGCAAATGATATTTTAAAAGAAATTATATTGATTTTTACTATAACAAACTTTTGAAATATAAGGCGATGGCATAATGACAAGTTACGACAATTGGCTACTTAACCAAGCAGAAAAACATAACGCACCTTGTGAGCCTCAAGTAGTAGCGGTACATTTAGAACCGCAAGACGGAGAAATTTCAAGAGAGCCTGTTTATAACTGCGAAAATTGCCAAGAGTGCGACTGTGAATATTGGGAAGATTTTAACGACTATCCCGAAATGCAAGCAGAAATGGACGAGGCGATATTATGGGGCATATAATAGAAACGATTAATAATGAAACGGATTGGCACAAAGGTAGAGCCAAAGGTATTGGCGGATCTGATGTTGCAAGTCTTTTAGGTTTAAATCCCTATAAAAGCAATATTGAACTATGGCAAGAAAAAACAGGCAGAAAAAAGCCCGAAGATATAAGCCAAAAACCTTATGTTATATACGGCAAAAAAGCGGAAGAATATTTGAGAGAACTTTTTAAACTCGACTATCCGCAATATGAAGTAACCCATAGACCTTATGATTTACATATACACAATGATTTTGATTTTATTCGTGCAAGTTTAGACGGCGAATTATTGGAAATCGAAACTTGTAAAAAAGGTATTTTTGAATGCAAAACAACAGAAATAAGACGTTCTTCCGATTGGGCGAAATGGGATAAAAAAATCCCTATGAATTATTTTTGCCAAGTTTTACACTATTTTTCAATCGATCCCGATTATAAGTTTTGCAAGTTAAAAGCACAACTCAAACATCAAGTCGGGGACGAAGTGCAACTAACAACAAAACATTATCATATTTTAAGAGAAAATCATTTAGATGATATTGATTATCTCGCAAATAAAGAATGCGAATTTTGGCATTATGTAAAGGCGGACAAAGAACCGCCTTTAATTTTGCCTCAAATATAAAAACATAGAAAGAGGGAAACAATGGAATTTAAACTAATTAATCCAAAGAATGAAAACGGATTTATTCAAGCGATTGAGTTTAATTTTGAAGAATTAAAAGCAGAATTAAGTACAAGACTTGAAAATTACAACAACCTAACTCAAAGAAGAAAATTATCAATTACAAAAGAATTGTCAAATCTGTGAGAATTTTATTGATGGAATACCGTGCAAACCATTGAGAGATATGGATTATGACCTTCAAAAAGTAATAAATCAACGAGATGACTACAAAATTGCAAATGCAGAACTTGAGAAAGAAAATGAAGCACTGCTTAAATTTAAAGAAATACAAGAAAAAGAATTGCTCGAACTAAAAGAAAAAATTAAAGCATACCAAGAGGATAGATTTTGTCAAGGTGGTTGTGCCATTTATCAATACGACAAAATTCACAAACTAACACAAGCACTTGATAGTATAGAAAATATTTGCAGAAATGTGTTAGATGATGATTATATCAGAAATCTTGCTTTCGCTCTTTTAGACATAATCAACAAAGCGAGGGAGCAGGAATGATATATTTAAAATTTTCTTTATTGTGTTTTCTTGCAATCAATAGTTTTTTCACTTTTTTAAAAAGGCTTGCTCAATTTGATGAGGCAGTTGAAGAAAAACAATACGAAAAACTTAGTTATATAAAATATAGCGGAACTATTCATTTTTTATTTTTCCTACTTTTTGTAGGTTTAATATTTCAAATAATTAGAGGAGTATAAAAATGAAAACTAACACCGAAAAAATCGGAATACATAAAATCGTTACATACCCAAAAGCGGTTTATTGTCTTCATTATAAAGGCAATCCGTTTAGTTTGAGCTATGTCGATCGTGAAGAACAAAGAAAATTAGGAATATCGTATCCCTCTGTCGGTACTATATCAAGAAAATGTTATTTTTCAGAGGGAAATGCAAAAAGTGGAATAAAGGCATTACCAAAATTTTTACAAGATAAGGTTGAGATAGTAAAATACGTGCCGGAAAATTATCAAAAAAAAGAATTACCCTTATTTAATAATCAATAAAAATCAGATACTATCGTTCGTTATGGTCGGGAAATAATCGGGAAAAACATTAAAAAAGGGTTTTAAGAAAAACCTTAAAACCCTTGATATAATTGGTTGCGGGAGCTGGATTTGAACCAACGACCTTCGGGTTATGAGCCCGACGAGCTACCAGACTGCTCCATCCCGCGTTATTTTATCGTCACTTGCGTTTTACTCTTTGAGGAGCAGTCTGGTCCAGACTTACCTCTCCTCGAACGTGACATTTAGTCACCTTCTCGTCGGCAGAGTATCCCGCGTTATCAAATTTTCATGCCAAGCAAACTCGCTCGACAATTACATTATTGAACGCTGAATATTAAAAATCAAGTCCTGTGAATTTTTATTTAAAAATTGATTATACCTACAATTATTGTAGGTATATTTGTAGGAACGGTGCGGAGCGAAGTTTTTTGTATGAATTTTAGTTAAAACCTGCGGTAGTTTCTTGCAGGTAGTAAAATTCAAATAGGTCTTTAGGTTCAACTTCTAAAGAGGTTGCAAGTCTTTCAATTAAATCGGCAGACGGAAAGTTTTTACCGCCCTCAATACAGCTTATATGTTTGTCGTCGACATTTACAAGTTCTGCAAGTTGTGCCTGTGTTAGATTTCTTTTTTTACGATACTCTTTAATTTTACGACCGAATAAATTTTTAATATTCATATAAACCTCTCTCTCAATTTTATTAAGTATTTTGACAATTCAGAATGGATAATGAGGTAAATATTTGACTTAAATTTACTTAATTGATAGAATTTATTGCACTCCCAGTGTAAAGACGGTAGTCTTATGCTAAGCCATTTTCCTCCGAACTAATCAAATACTAAAAAAGCCGGTTTGAAAACCGGCTTGAAAATTATTCACTTAAGAAGTATTAACCTCTAATACCTAATTCTTTAACTAAGCTTCTGTAGCCTTCAAGATTCTTTTCTTTCAAGAATGAAAGTAATCTTTTTCTCTTACCAACCATCATCAAAAGACCACGTTTGGTAGCAAAGTCTTTTTTGTTAGATTTCATGTGTTCAGTAAGTTCTGCAATTTTCTTTGTTAACATTGCAATCTGTACTTCTGCTGAGCCGGTATCTTTTGCGTTTGCACCGAACTTCTCAATAATTTCTTGTTTGTTTCTTAAGTTCATTTTTTCTTCCTTTTCTATTTGCACCTTAGTAAGACAACGGGGAACTGTGAATATGTTATAATCCCATTCGGGCTTATTTACCCCTTTACCCCTGTCCTCACCGGGCACGTGTAACCACATGGATATGATAATATGCTGAATTTCTAAATGCAAGAGGACTTTGTTAAGTAAATTTAAGCCAAATAATCCAAAATCGCCCCACCAATTTCTTCATTTGGATCTGGGGTAAAAGAGGGGGTAAATAAGGGAGATGAACAAGCAACTCCCTGCTTATCATTCAATTTTGTATTAGATTGGTTAATCGCATTTCTCACAAGCATAGCGATTAATGGACCAAACGCGTCCGGAACCTTGATTTTGCGATAAATCCCCGCTAAAAAACTTTGTATATTCGGAGAATCCGTTTGATTATACTTTGATAATGTCGGGTAAATAGTTGCAACTTCCGTGTTTCCCTCATCCAACATTAGATTTAATTCATACAAATCTTCAATCACTGTATCTTCTGACTTAGGATTGTCCAGAGAAGTCTTAATCTCACTCAAACTTCGTCGCTGCGGAAGTTCAACCACGCAGTAGTTTCTGTATTGATTTGGATACGATACACTCATAGCTTCTATTATATTCTAAAAAAACAAAAAGAACAAAGCTCCGGCAGCCAATGCAGGAACATAAGGCAGATAGTTCCTACTTTCAACATTTTTAACACTACGCAAAATCGAAAATGCAAGATAAAGCCCTATAAATAGCATTACCGCCAATGTATAATAATTCTGCCCAAGAGTTTCAAAAACAAGAATTGAAAGGGTAAATAACACGCTTAAGATACAAACCTTTTTATTATTATTTTTGTATTGATTATAAAAAAATACTGGCAATATAAATATCATAGAAGCTATCAAGCCTGCAAAAAGCACAAAGAGTATTTGCTTACCAAAAATTGCGCCAAGCGCAGCTGCCACATAAGTATCAGCTTCGCCCATTGCCCTTGTACCTGCGATTAAATAACCAACACGGGCAATTCCTTCAAGAACAACCGCACCTATTGCAAGTCCAATTAGCGCATTCAATAATCCTTCAACACCAAAGTTCAAGAAATTAAAAATAAATCCACTAACTCCCATGGCAATTGCAATATTGCAATCCACAAGTTTTTCTTTAACATCCGTTCCTGTCATAATAATCAGGCAAGATAGCCAAAACATTACAAATAAAGTTGTTACACTTAACCCGAATTTAACAAAAGCAAAAGCAAAAAGAAACATTGTAACCAATTCTATAATCGGGTACTGAACACTGATTTTTTCTTTGCAGTAATAACATTTTCCTCTCAAAAGTACATACGAAAGAACCGGAATATTATGCCACCATTTCAGTCTATTTCCGCATTTCGGGCATTTTGACGGAGGGAATACAATACTTTCTTCCGCAAGCGAGCGCAAAATTACCACGTTAAAAAAACTTCCAAAGCACAAACCGACTATGCAAACCCAAAATAAAACGTAATGAAAAGAATCAATCATTTATAACTTCTCCGCTCAGGATTTCCGAATCTGCCAGCATCTTATAAAGTAGGCTGAATGCTTTTTTCATTCTTCTTGAAATTTGCATTTGTGAATAATTCAATTCTGCTGCAATTTCTTTTTGGTTCATATCTTCGTAATAAAACATTTTAACAAGTTTTTTTGATTCTTCCGGAAGCATCTCAATGAAATCTCGCAATTGAATTTTTATATCTTCAACTTCGCGATATTCTTCATACTTTTGTCCGGAAAGAAGTTCTTCATAACACAAGCTGTCGTTATTTTCCGAGAAAAGTGAATCCAAAGAAATGGCAGATGTTCTTCTGTCTACCTGCATAGCAATATCAACATCTCTTTTGGAAACCTGTAATATATCAGCGACATCTTCATTTGTCAATTCATTCATTTGTTCCAAAGTTAATGTACCGGTAAATGTATTAATACGGAATAAAAGTTGCTGAATATAAGCAGGTACACGAATTGTACTAGCTTTATCGCGTAAAAAATGTTTCATTTCGCCAATTATAAGATAACCTGCATATATTTTAAAATTGTCATTTATATCCATTGAATAACTATCTATCGCTTTCAATAGACCAACAGCACCCGCTTGTACCATATCTTCTATCGGGTCATAAGAACGTCTTGCAATTGTTCGTGCAATTTTTCTTATTATCGGTATCATTTTCGTAACAATAAGAGTTTTGTATCTCGCCTTTTTCAACTTATCAGAAGTAGAGTGGTAACTATTCAACCACTCAGCTACTAATTCATACGTACTTTGCTCTTTATCGTTTTCGTTCAACACAATTTACTTCCTATTACTATTATTATAGATAAAAAACAAGATTTATCAAAAAATCGGCAATCAGCATATAAACAGTCGAAAGTACCGCCGCTTTAGTTGTTGATTCGCCGACATCTTTAGCTCCGCCTTTTGTTTCATAACCTTGGGTTGCACATACAAGAGCAATCAAAATACCAAAAATAAACGCTTTTAACAAGCTTATATAAATATCTTTTGTGCTTAACCACAACCAAACCGAATTTATATATCGTGCAGGATGTAAGTGAATGGTAGCATTAGAAACCAAAAGCCCGCCTGCTATTCCGACCAATTCTGCGATTAGCACTACCATTTTCGTTCAACACAATTTACTTCCTATTACTATTATTATAGATAAAAAACAAGATTTATCAAAAAATCGGCAATCAGCATATAAACAGTCGAAAGTACCGCCGCTTTAGTTGTTGATTCGCCGACATCTTTAGCTCCGCCTTTTGTTTCATAACCTTGGGTTGCACATACAAGAGCAATCAAAATACCAAAAATAAACGCTTTTAACAAGCTTATATAAATATCTTTTGTGCTTAACCACAACCAAACCGAATTTATATATCGTGCAGGATGTAAGTGAATGGTAGCATTAGAAACCAAAAGCCCGCCTGCTATTCCGACCAATTCTGCGATTAGCACTACCATTGGCACAGTTAGTGCCGCCGCTAATATTCTTGGTGAAAAATAATATCCTACAGGATCAACTTTTAATGTTTTTATCGCATCAACTTGCGATGTAACCTGCATGTTTGCAATTTCCGCAGAAATCGCAGTTCCTGCCCTTGCTCCAATTGCCAAAGCGACAAACCCCGGAGCAATTTCTCTTATCATAACAACCGCTATTGAACCACCAACATAAGCTTCCGCGCCTGACATGAGAAATTGTTTGGACACTTGTATCGCAATTACTGCCGCAGCAACAAACGCTATTACAAGTGAAATCAAAAGCGAATCATAGCTTATTGCAGCTGCTTGTGACAAAACATGAGAAACTCTGGAGCGCCCCGTTAACATATAAATAGTGCTCTTATAAAGGTTAACCATACATTTGCCGAAAAAACTTATCATGCTAATATTCTACTACAAATGTTACAAGATGTTAATCATTTAGGCAATTATTCAGCGGTAATTGTTTTTATATATATAGTGTGGAGGTCATCCTATGTTTGAAGTGAATAATGGTGTTGTGAAGATTAATGGCGCACAAGGTAAATATGACGGAAAAGTTACCGACCCGTCAGAACGATACGGAAGAAATGCTGTAGAAAATTACTATACTTATGTCGAGCAACCGATTGTTACGGACAAAATGAATACAGCCCCAATTCTCGATTTGGGCATAAACCCAAATGCCGATGAAGCCAATGCTGACAAGCTCAACAAATTTCTAAAAGAAAATGATGAGTACCTAAAGGCACTTCCGCCGTTGGAATTTGAATATCGCTATATGCCTCAAATGCCCAAAGGACAGATTGACAAAAAGGCACTCTTAGGTGCTGCTTATGAAGAAATGGACGGGGTAAATGAAATGTCTGTAGAGGAAATGGATGACAGATTTGCGCCTGACGAAAGTTTTACGTCTCAAGCACTTGATATTAACAAAGACGGTAAAATTGACAACGGAGAATACGCAACAAGTATTCTTGCCGCAGACATGTTGAGTAAATCTGATACACCAAATCCTGAAAATATTGACGGCACAATTAATAAAAACGGATTCAATGCCGTATTGGCATATACTCAAAAAAGTAAAGCAGCCGCAGCGGCCGCTTTATACTCAAAAATTTATGATACCTATAATTTAGGTGAGAATAACTAAAAAACTCTACGCAATCTCTTTAATCCATCCCGCAGGAGCTTCAATCCTTCCTTGTTGAATACCCACCAATGTGTCATAGAGTTTTTTTGAAATTTCACCCAATCCATCAGTACCTTCTGGAAATACAATTTCGTTTCCATGATCAACAACTCTTGCAACCGGAGAAATTACTGCCGCAGTTCCGCACAATGCACATTCTTTCATATCCTTAACTTCACTGAACAAAACTTCTCTTTCTTCTGTTTTTAAGCCCAAATAATGTTCTGCTACATACATCAAAGAACGTCTTGTAATAGAAGGCAAAATTGTACTTGATTTTGGAGTAACTACAGTATTATCCTTAGTAACGAAAAGGATGTTTGCCCCCCCCGTTTCTTCTACTTTTGTTCTGGTTGCAGAATCAAGATACATATTCTCATTAAAACCTTGGTTATGCGCATCTACAATTGCATGCAAACTCATTGCATAGTTCAAACCAGCTTTAACATGACCTGTTCCATGCGGAGCTGCTCTGTCAAAATCAGGAACTCTTAATGAAATACCCTTTGCTGCACCCTTAAAATAAGGTCCTACCGGAGACGCAAAAACTCTAAATTGAAACTCTGTCGCAGGTTTTACACCCATTACCGGATTAATTCCAAACATATATGGCCTCAAGTACAATGAAGCTCCGGAACCATACGGAGGAACAAAGTCAAGATTACTCTTCACTGTTTCAACAACAGCATTTATAAATTTTTCTTCCGGAAGAACGGCCATTTCCAAGCGTCTGCACGTATCAGCCATTCTTTTGGCATTCATATCAGGTCGAAAACAAACTACGCGTCCATCTACAGTTCTATATGCCTTCATACCTTCAAAACAAGTCTGTGCATACTGCAATACACATGCGCACTCGTTCATTACAATGTTTTCATCAGAGATTAAAGCACCTTCATCCCATTCACCGTTTTTATAGTTATAAACATAACGATAATCGGTTTTCATATAGCCAAATCCCAAATTCGCCCAATCAATGTTATTCTTTTCCAAAGTAGTCATTAGCCTTCTCCTTTTTGTTCCACCACATTGTAGCATAAAAAAGAGGTTCTGTTAATGAACCTCTTTTTTCTACTCTTATTAATCTTACCTAGTTTATTATATCGCCGTAACCTTCAGGATTATTCAATAAATCATAGTTGATTTCATTCTCATTATCCGCAATAGCCGCAGCAACAACCGCATCAGAAGTTACGTTGAGAAGCGTACGCATCATGTCAGTAATTCTTTCTATTGTAAACAAGAACGCGAACCCTGCCACAAGTTGTTCAGGACTCAATCCCATTCCGTTAAGCACAAGAGCAATTGTAATTAAACCCGCCCCAGGGATACCGGCACAAGTTGATGAGGCAACAATTGCAAGCAATGCAATCTGTACAACCAAAAACGGAGTCAATGCAACACCGTAAGCCTGAGTTAAAAAGATTACCGCAATTGTCTGAAGCATCGCTGTTCCATCCATATTCAATGTTGCTCCCAACGGTAATACAAAGCTCGACACCTTATGAGAAATTCCGCGTTTTTCACAACAAGCAATTGTCAACGGTAATGTTGCAGAAGAACTTGCAGTACCAAATGCAACCATCATTGCCTCTGCCATTGCAGCATAAAGCATTAGTACTGGAACTTTTGAAAATATTTTCAAGAATACAGGATACACAACAAAAAACTGTATTGCGAAACCAAGAGCCAATACTCCAAGATATTTGGAAATACTCATAAATATATCAATACCAAATGAAGAAACCGCTACAGCAGTCAATGCAAATACCCCCGGAGCAGCAAAACACATAATCCAATCAGTAATCTTCATTGTTGCCGCAAAAATTGATTCAAAAAAGCTAACAAAAGGTCTGTTGATTTCACCAACTTTCGCAAGCGCAATTGAGAACATTACAGCAAAAACAATAATAGGAACCATATCGCCGCTTGCTATTGAAGCTACTGGATTCTTAGGAATAAAACCTAAAAATATATTCAGAAGATTTCCTCTCTGCGCCTCAATTGTTGCTGCAACATGCGCCTGAATATCCGCAGCAGTTTCAATATTTATATAATGTGCAGCTCCTAATCCTGGTTTAAGAACTAATGCCAAAACTGCACCTATTGATACCGCAGCAAGCGTAATTATTGAATAATACAAAATCATCTTGGAACCAAGTTTACCAATCTGCTTGCTGTCACCAACACTGGTTATTCCGATTACTATTGCAGAAATTACAAGCGGTATCACAACCATTTGTATAAGTCTGATAAAAACCTGACCCACAAAAGTTAATGTCGTCATTATAACTTGATTCGGTTCGCTGTGAAGCCAAATTCCGACCAACACACCAAGAACCAAACCTGCAAAAATGTGCCAGTTTCTCTTTAAACCAAGTCCAAGAGCAATTAACACTTGCATGTGAAATTTCATCTATAAATCCTCTCATATACTTATATAACTAGACTATTTTACTATTTTTCGGGGTAAATGTAAAGTAGGGGGGGAGGGGTAAATGTATTCGGTTGGATTTATAACTACACTGTTGTTCCGAATGATTTACCATAAATTTTACTGTCATCCTGAATAGCCGACAAAATTAAACATAGTGTTTGTGGTTGAGATAATAAATAAGGCGTATTTCAGGATCTTACCAACTTGGCATGATACCTACGCTTTCAGGATGACAGGTTTATTTAAAACTTCTTATTCCCTTTTTTCAGTAGTTTTAAAACCAGTCATTGCGTACGGAGTGAAGCAATCCAGTCTTTTTGACGCAAAGCCAGTAGTTTCGCGTCAAACCAATTCATTTACCCTTGGATTGCCACGGGCTAAAGCCCTCGCAATGACTGATAAATAGGCAATTTACGCATTACGCATAAAAAATAATTAAAACCCCTTATTCCCCTATTTTCTTATTCCCTTTTTTTACTGTTATCTTGGATAATTGTGTTAAATTTATAACTACAAGCCTTGTATTAACAGAATAATTTAATCTCCCAAAATACTATCGCCCGATATTTTCTCACCCTTTATCACATATCTTGCTGTTTCGGTTTTCATCAAGTGATTATCCACCAAAGAAAAAGATTCCAAGCTAAGTGTGTTGATTCCCGTAAATGTGCTGTCAGATAGTCTTATTGTTATTGTATCGGTTAGCATTTTGTTATCATAAGGTGCTTTTTTGGAAAAAACAATCAAATTTCCTTCAACCGTCTTAACGGAGATGTCTGCATTTGCACCACTGAATGGATTTGACAATGTAATTTTATCTCCAATTCTTGAAAGAGTCCAAAAGTCAATACTTTGAGGTTTGAATGTACCATAACTGTTTGATTCTTCCAGCGTAGCACTGACCCTCCAACTTCCAAACAAAGCTTTTGGAACATCATTTATCGAAACTCCCGCCTGCAGCGTAAATTCTTCTGCTAATACAGAAGAATTTTGCATAAACGCAAAGGATAAAAAGATAAAAAATACAATAAGCAATTTTCTCATAAAATCATTATAACAATTTTTAACAAAAAGTCACTTATTTGATATTATTTGTGCTATTCTATAATTATATTTATTTACACGAGCGAGGATAATTATGACAGAAACAAAGACTAGAATAGAAGATTTGCCTACTGTTTATGACGCACAGTCGACAGAAGAGAAGATGTACAAGTTTTGGGAAGATGGCGGTTATTTTAAAGCAGATGCACACTCAAATAAACCACCGTTCACAATTGTTATTCCACCGCCAAATGTTACCGGTGTTTTGCACATGGGACACGCGCTTGACGAAACTTTGCAGGATATTTTAACTCGTTATCATAGAATGAGCGGTTATGAGGCACTTTGGATTCCGGGTACAGACCACGCAGGACTTGCTACCCAAAACGTTGTTGAAAAACAACTTGCAAAAGAAGGTTTAAGCCGTCACGACTTAGGCAGAGAAAAATTCTTGGAAAAAACTTGGGAATGGACTAACCAACACAAAGGAAGAATCCTTGACCAAATGAAACGTCTTGGCGCTTCTTTCGATAGAAGCAGAGAAAGATTTACATTTGACGAAGGTCTTTCAGATGCCGTAAAAGAAGTTTTTGTCACACTTTACAATAAAGGCTTGATTTACAAGGGAGCGTATATTGTAAACTGGTGTCCACGTTGCCAATCAGCGATTTCTGACATCGAAACTGAATACGAAACCGAACAAGGACACTTGTGGGAAATATCTTATCCGCTCGTTGGAGAATCAGGTGCAATCATCGTTGCAACAACTCGTCCTGAAACAATTTTTGGTGATGTTGCAATTGCTGTTCACCCTTCCGACAAAAAGTATTCCGAATTAATCGGAAAAACAGTTATGATACCGCTTAGTGGCAGACAAATCCCGATTATTGCAGACGAATATGTTGATAAGTCTTTCGGTACCGGTGCAGTAAAAATAACTCCTGCTCACGACCCTAACGATTATGAAGTTGGAAAACGTCACAATTTTAACCCAATCTGGATTATTGACGAAGCAGGCAAAATGAAATCATGTGCCGAAGTTCCGCCTGAATACCAAGGTCTTGACAGATACGAAGCTCGTAAAAAGATTGTTGATATGTTGAGTTACAACAATTTCTTACTAAGAGTTAAAGACCACGAGCACAATGTCGGAAAATGCCAAAGATGTAATACAACAATTGAGCCACTTCTTTCTGAACAATGGTTCGTAAAAATGGAACCTTTGGCAAAAGAAGCCATTGCAGCAGTTAAAGACGGCAGAATTAAATTCATTCCTGACAGATGGGAAAAGAACTATTTAGGATGGATGGAAAATATACGTGACTGGTGTATTTCTCGCCAAATATGGTGGGGACATCAAATTCCGGCATATTACCATAAAGTAACCGGTGAAATGGTTGTTGCAAAAGAGAATCCTGATCCTGAAAATTACGTTCAGGAAACAGATTGTCTTGACACTTGGTTCTCATCAGGATTGTGGCCGTTCTCTACTATGGGCTTCCCTAATTCTGAAACAGATGACTTTAAGAAATTCTATCCAACATCAGTTCTTGTAACAGGATTTGACATCATTTTCTTCTGGGTTGCAAGAATGATTACAATGGGATTGGAATTTACTGGCAAAGCTCCGTTCTCAACAGTTTATATTCACGGACTTATCAGAGATGAAAAGGGTCAAAAGATGTCAAAATCGAAAGGTAATACGATTGATCCGGTTCAAATTATTGATAAATACGGCTGTGACGCGTTGAGATTTACAATGACATCGCTTTGCACTTATGGCGGTCAAGATATCAAAATCTCCGATGAAAGATTTGAATATGGCAGAAACTTTGCAAACAAACTATGGAATGCTTCAAGATTCGTGCTTATGAACCTCGAAGGAGTTGATGACAATCCTATTGATAAGAGCAAGTTAACGCTCGTTGATAAGTGGATTTTAAACCAACTTAACGAAACAGCTAAGAGCGTTAATGCAAACATGAAAGAATACAGAATTGGTGAAATTGCACATACACTTTACGATTTCTTCAGAAGCGAGTACTGTGACTGGTACGTAGAAATTGCAAAAATTCAACTTCAAGATGCTGAATTAAAAGCAAACACTCAAAGAGTGTTGAGATACGTTCTTGATATGTCGCTCCGTATGCTTCACCCAATAATGCCGCATATTACGGAAGAAGTATGGCAATTAATGCAAGGTAAAAAAGAAACAAGCGCATTAATAATTGCTAAATTCCCAACTTATCAGCAAGATTTGGTTTATACAAAAGAAGCTGAAGAAATGAAACTTGTGTTTGATACAATCACTTCTTTAAGAAACGTAAGACAAAGCTTCGGAATTTCAACCTCTGCAACGGTTGATGTGGAAATTCGCGCAGAAGGCAGAGAAAAAGAAATTTTTGAATCAATAGAATCTTACGTACACAGACTTGCTAAAGTTAATAACATAACTTACGCTACTGTGAGCGCTCCAGTTCCGCCGAAATCAGCGACAGCGGTAGTTTCTTCTTCAAAACTTATCGTTCCGTTGGCTGATTTGATTGATTTGGATGCAGAAATTAAACGTCAAGAAAAGAAACTTGAAAAATTAACAAACGAGAAAAACTCTTTGGAAGGCAGAATGAAAAACGAAAAATTCGTAGCAAATGCTCCTAAAGAACTCGTAGAACAAACAAATGCAAGAATTGCAGAAATTACTGCACAAGAAAATGTAATCAAAGATTTGATAGATTCTTTGAAATAAAATTAAATATTTAAAGAAGGGGCTGAATTATTTATAATTCAGCCCCTTCACTATTCCATACATTAAAACTTAATCATCAGAAAATTCTCGTTTTAATACATTATTCATTCTTTTTGTTGCTTTATCCAAGTCTCCGGTTTTGTAATAAAGTCTTGAAAGTAACATTTCTCTGTTTGTTGTCGGCTCCATGTTGTAAGCTTTTTGTGCAAAAGAAAGTGCCGTTCCGTAACGTTTCACAATACCATAAACATTGGCAATTTCTTCATAGCATCTTGCCTGAATATGCACATCAGATTCAGATTCTGCAATTTGCTTATATTCTTCTAATGCTTTAATATATTGTTTTTCATCTCTATATTTTTGAGCCAACGTAAATCTTGATTCTACACCTTGTTCTACAGAAACTTTTGCAGAATTTTCTTCCAAAGGCTCTAATTTTTCTGTCGGAGTTGACTCCATCTGTTCAACTTCCTTCGGAATATCAATATCATTTCGCAAATCTATATTTAATTCTTTTTTCTCAGTTTTCTCATCGGCAGTTTGCTCATCTGATTCTTCCTGCACATTTTGTTGGGCTTGGTAATTTTGCAACAATGCTTGATTTACATTCGCCGGATTTTGAACTTCTTGTTCTTCCGGAATATAATCAAACGCTTTAATAATTACCAACACAAACGCAATAAATATTGCAAATAAAATAATCGTGTATTTTTTTGAACCTATATCAAAGTTATTCATATAATCCCCCTACTTCTTATTTAATTCTACACCAAAAGCAAACATTGCGAAATCATATTTTATCGGATCTTTCGGACAAAACTCTCTAAGCTTGTCGGTAAGCTCAATTACAGCCTTAAAATCATTGCTTTTGCGACTTAAAAGTCCCATTTCTCGAGAAATTCGTGCAACATGAACATCAAGCGGTATAAGCAAATCTTTTGGCTGCATAAATTCCCAAATTCCTAAATCGACCGGAGGTTTTCTTACCATCCAACGCAAAAACATGTTCATTCGCTTCATTGCCCCACCATTTTGTGGATTTGGTATCATGTGATAAAAACCTTGTCCGACGCTTTTGGGCGCGTTTGCATAAAAATAATCAACAACCGTTTGCAAAAAATTCTCTGAATGAAAAGCATAATTAAAAAGCTCTTCCAAACCATTCGACTCATTATAAAGTTTACACAATATCTCAAAAATCGGAATAATGTCATTTTCTTTTGAAAATCGATATTCCACACCTTTCAAAGAAGAAAAATCTCCGTTTTTTACAAAACCAGCAAAGTCTCCACCTGCTTTAGAAAAAATTTCATCGAGTTTTTTGATAAATATTTTTCTGTTTCCATAAGCAAAAAGTGAAGCAATAAAGCCAAGCAACTCGCTATCTCCTTTGCATTTACCACGATGAATAAATTGTATCGGGTCGTCTTTTATAAACTCGACGGTTTCATATTTTTCAACAAGTTTATCCAGTTCACTCTTTGTTATCACGTCTTATACCTTCAAAAAACTTTTCCAATATTTTATTACAGGCTTCTTCCTCAATACCACCATACACTTTTAATTTTCCTTTAGGTAAATTTATCACAGAAAATGCGCCGTATTGATTATTATAACTTCCAAAATATAAAGTTTTAATTCCACTTTGAATAATCGCCCAGCCGCACATCGGACAAGGTTCTAAAGTGACGAACATCTCACAATCCGTTAATCTGGAAGTTTGCAAAATTCTTTGAGCTTCTTTTATGGCAAGGATTTCCGCATGCGCTGTCACATCATCATCCAATTCACGACGATTATGAGCAGAAGCAATTACTCCGCCGTCTTTTTTTATAACACATCCGACTGGAACATCCGTTTTACATTTTTTGGTCAGTTCAATTGCAGTTTGCATTTGTTCTTTCAACTAAGGTTTAGTCTGTATTGCGACTTCATCACATTTTTTAGCAACACTGTCTGTTAAAAGTCCGTTTTTCTTAAAAAAGTTCTTGTACATCCAACTATCTACAAAATGTTGATAAACTCGGCTTGTATCTTCGTCGCCCAATTTAAAATTATCCATATTATATTCTTTGGTAGAAATTCCTTCATCTATAAGCATTCTGTCCAGTTCATTAAAAGTTGATTTCATAGAAGATGCCAACTCATTAAAGCGTGCGACCATGCCGGAATCTTTTGCCGCCATTGTTGAATTAAAAATTTGACGATATGCAGCAGAATCTAACTCCGCTTGTTTCAAACTGTAATCAATGGGATTTTGTTCTTCCTCAATTTTGGGTTTCGCATCTTTACAAGAAGCTAACATTAGGCTACTCGTTGCGACAACAGGTAAAATAGTTTTTAATAATACTTTCATATCCGTTCCTTTCAATTTTGCCTACGATTAATTACTACACTATACCTTGCTTCCCTCTCCCCAAATTTCATCATCATAATAACCAAGTTCTAAGTGTCCGCAAATTACGGTATCACCATTCTTTAAACCATAATTATGCAAAACTTCAAATACTCCCATACTTTTTAGAATATTTTGAAATCTTACCACTTGTTCTGTATTACGCAAATCCGTAACTTTGGCCAAACGATTAATTTTTCCGCCCGTAATCAAATACGTCTCTTTATCAAGTTTAATTACCTCAAACGCGCTATCATCATTATCAAACGCACCCAAATCTGCTTCAATATCAATATCAAACTCCGGTTTTGGAATTTCATCCACTTTTTTATCAATAAAATGAAGCAACGGTGCCAAATTTTCTTTTGTTACAGCAGAAATCAAAAATACATCCTTTGCAATTTTCTTAAATTCTTTTTCAAAAGATTCTCTATCTTCATCACTTACGGAATCAATTTTATTTAAAACTACTATTTGATAGAGATTAGCCAAACCCTCTGAATGTTTTTTTAATTCTTCATTAATAATATTGTAATTTCCGATAGGATTTTTTGCTGTCAAATCTACAACATGAATCAGAAAACGACATCTTTCCACATGTCTTAAAAACTCATGCCCCAGTCCGACACCATCAGAAGCACCTTCAATTAATCCCGGAATATCTGCAATTACATAAGAGCCTGCATCAGCTTTTTTTACGACACCCAAATTCGGCACAAGCGTTGTAAAAGGATAGTCTGCAATCTTAGGTTTTGCAGAAGAAACTGCACTTATAAATGTTGATTTACCCGCATTTGGCATACCAAGAAGCCCAACATCCGCAATTAACTTTAACTCCAACTCCAAAACTCTTTCAATCCCCGGTTCGCCAGGTTCACAGAACTGAGGTGCACGTTTTTGAGCAGTAGCAAATCTTGCATTGCCACGTCCGCCCCTTCCGCCTTTTGCAATCAACACAGTCTGTTCGTTTTTTGTTAAATCAGCAATCAATTTTCCTGTTTTTGTGTCTCTTACAACCGTTCCCAATGGTACTTTGATATACAAATCCTTTGCACAAGCCCCATGCATACCTTTAATACCACCGTTTTCACCTGATTGAGCTTTGAATACGGATTTAAGTTTGAAATCCAAAAGAGTCGACATATCTTCCGTCGCAACAAAATACACGTCACCGCCTCTGCCTCCATCACCACCGGCAGGACCACCTTTATCAACATACTTCTCACGACGCCATGCAACCATACCATTACCGCCATGACCTGATATTACTCTTATTTTTGCTTTATCTAGAAACTTCATCTTTTCGCTTTTTAAATATAAATTTTTATTATTACAACCTATTCACAGATTTACTTATTTACTTGTTCACTTTATAATATAATGATATTATGAACAAAACTAAAAATACATTATTTAGTAACAAACCTGTTACAATTGACGAAAATTCATTAATTATGGCAATAGAATCAAGCTGTGACGAAACGGCTTGCGCTATTGTAAAAAGTGGAAGGGAAGTTATTTCCAATGTTGTAGCTTCTCAAATAAAAATTCACGAGAACTTTGGGGGAGTTATTCCTGAAATTGCAGCAAGAGAACACCTTGAAGCCATAAATGTTGTAATAGATGAAGCATTCAAACAAGCAGGAGTTACTGGAAAAGATATTACGGCATTTGCAAGTACGGTTGGCCCAGGACTTGTAGGATGTTTATTAGTCGGTATGAATGCAGGTAAAACACTTGCACTTGCTTATGATAAGCCATTCATTGGCGTAAACCACCTAAATGCCCATCTCGCAGCAAACTTCATAGATACAGATTTAAAACCGCCATTTATCGCGTTATTAGTGAGTGGAGGACATACACAAATTATAAAAGTTGATTCATACGCAGATATGGAAATTATCGGAGAAACTATCGACGATGCTGTAGGTGAAGCTTATGATAAAGTTGCGCGTCTTATTGGTTTACCATATCCGGGAGGACCTAAGCTGGATAAATTAGCTCAGGAAGGAAACCCGCACGCATTTAAGCTTCCTGAAGCTCGCGTCGGAGGATATGATTTCAGCTTTAGTGGGCTCAAAACTGCTGTACTTCGGTTGGTAAAAAGTTTTGACGGTCAAGAATTGCCAATAAAAGACATCTGCGCAAGCTTTCAGGAGTGTGTTTCTTCAACTCTTTTGAAGAAAGTTAAGCATGCACTTGAAGAAACAGGATACAAACAAGTCGTTCTTGCAGGTGGAGTCGCAGCAAACTCAGAAATAAGACGCAAAATCTTCAATCTAAGAGATGAAGGTTATGATGTTTACGCACCAATCATGAAATACTGTACGGACAATGCTTCAATGGTTGCATCATCAGCATATTTCTTTGACAACACATTTGATGATATTAATGTAGAAGTATTTTCAAGAGCATAAAACCATCTCATCTAATGAATTATACCGCAACACAGTTGTTATTTTTCAATATCGGCAAATTTTTTACAGTATAAAAAATCCTTGAATGTTCCATAAAACTTTCAGGATTAGCACTGACAAAAATTTGCTCCGAACCCCCAGTTTTATCACAATTTATTAATCCGTCATTTTCTAAATCGTTTTTTATGTATTGAACGAATATTTCTGCAGGGTCAATAAAAAGACTTTCAGGAGCATAGTTTTTCAACAATGACAACAAGTAAGGATAGTGCGTACAGCCCAAAATTATTTTATTAGGTTGAAATTCCAACATTTTATCAAGTTGAACCTTGACTGATTTTTTTGAAGCTTCATCCGTGTAATTACTGCTTTCAACAATCGGAACCCAAGCCGGACAAGCAATTTCACATACATCAAGAAATTGATTATACTTACGTAATTCTTTTGTATAAACTCCCGAATTTACCGTGGCTTCCGTTGCAAACACACCAATTCGTGAAACTCCGGAAAAAGCAATTATTTTTGTACAAGATTGAATAATCGGATATATCTTGAAATTATATTCGTCTTTAATAATGTCATACGCCTGTGCAGAAGAAGTGTTGCAAGCTATAGCGACAGCTTTTACCTTTTTTGACTTATAAAAATCAAGAATATTTCTTGCATAGCCTATAAGTTGTTCCTTGGTTTTGTTTCCGTAAGGCATATTCGCCAAATCACCAAAATAAAGCGTATTTTCATTTGGCAAAAGCTTTTTGAACCGAGCATAAACAGAGAGACCGCCAACTCCTGAATCAAAAAAACCTATCGGAGAGCTTTCCTGCTCAACTTTCTGTCCGGACTTATTTTGCACGGGCATTGCCTCCACAAATGAGCAGGCTTCATTATTCAAACTATTTTTGTGATTTAATGTACTCAATTATACCCTCTGCAATTGCCTTTGCCGTTTTTTGCTTTCTTGAATCCGTTATAAGTTCCATACGTTCATCTGCGTTCGACAAGAATCCCATTTCTACAAGAATTGCAGGAACTGTCGTATGATTTATAACATAAAATTTAGATTTGAACAAGCCTCTATCCTTTGTATCAATAGCTTTTATTAAGTGAGCGTGCACGGTTTTTGCCAAATCCATACTATATTCATGATAATAATGCGTCTCAATACCACAAGGGTCAGTAGATACCGCCGAATTAACATGAATACTTACAAAAATTTCAGGCGCTTCATTTTCTGAAAAATCAACTCTATCCTGCAATGAAACATAAGTATCATCCGTTCTGGTTAATGCAACCTTATACCCTTTAGATTTTAATATAGAAGCAACTCTTTGCGTAACATCAAGCGTTATATCTTTTTCGTTAATTCCCTCTCGTATTGCACCATAATCACTTCCGCCATGACCCGCGTCAAGTACAACTTTACCTTTTTGGGCATCTTTTTTAATCGGAATTAATGTAGTTTCCGTCTTTGTTGTATTTCCCTGTGTTATCGTAAGCTTTATCGCTTTACCGTCAACACTTTGTTCTATTTTAACAATATCATCCTTATTTATTTTCATAGAGGCGCGAACACCGACCTGCGGAAGCAAAGAAAACGTCAGTTGCTTATAGTAAGTACCGCTAAGAGTTTTTACCAAATCAGGTTCGTTATAGCTCTTGACATTAAACAAATACAGATTAAGCGAATTGTCATTGCGCAGTATAGAATGAGTTACAGGATTTGTAAAAGATAATATTACCTCGCTTGTTTTACCGTCAATTTTCCTGACAAACCCCTTGCCAAGATTTGCAACACAGCTAACGAGCGCCGTATGTTGCAATCTATCTGCATTTATCATAACGATTGATTGCGCATCCGGAGAAAAAACAGGAATATATTTATCCGGCTTATCCGTTGTTATTACAATTCGGGCTTTATTATATTCAAACTGTCCGATTTTCGCACTGTCTTTACATGAACCATCTGGACAAATTTTGAGTTCTTTGTTACGAATACCCTTATCTACAAATGTATTCGGCAAATCCAAGACTACTCTGGACGGATTATCCAGATAAAATACTTTGGATGCGGTTAGCTGACCTAAACCGCTAACTAACAAACCGCCATTTTTTGTATAATAACCGTTTATATAATACTTGGTACGCAGTTTTAAATTTGACGACAAATCAACCGAAACAACAGAATCATAAGTTTTTCCGTCAGAGTTACTTAATGTAGAATTTTCAAATGCCTGTTGAATATCTGCCATCACGGCATTTTGGGTCGTTGCAGCTTGAGGGATTACAACTTTTTGGATTACCTGCGAATTAGCAACAATACTTGAATACGAAAGATTTGAAGCATTTTCATCATAAATAGGATTAAAATAATCATTCGTTATTGTAGGCGAAGAACATTTTACAACAATATTTCCGCCAATACTCAACAATTTAACTTTTGAAGTATCAAAACCTTCTTCAAACGTAAGAACCACTCTTACAACATCCGGTTCTGTCGTAAATTGAGACATCCTTATTTCTTTTATTGCAGATTTATCAAATACCAGTTGCTGCTTGCCGCCAATTAAAACAGAATTTTCTATATCAAAATAAATTCTATTTGGATTCTCCAATTTTGAGAACTTTAAATCCTTTTGTCCTTCTTCTCCACCACCAATAATATTAAGATACACAACTGAGGAGGAATCGTCATAGTTAAGAGACATCACCTTTGAAGGCTCCGCAAATGTTGCAACGGTTCCCAATAAAAACATTATAAAGACTGTTATGAAAAATAGTATTCTCTTCATCTGAGTAAGGCTCACGCCCCCAAATCCATACTTCAATCTTACCAAAGTTAAAAATAAAAGTAAATTGAAATAACAAAAAGCCTGCAATATTTATTACAGGCTAAAATTTATTTTACGAGAGAAAGAGAGAATTATAATTAATTTAAATTAACCGTTTAACATACGTTCTAATTCGTAGATTTTCAGAATAAGAGCTTCCGTTTGTTCTTTTAGCCACAACGCAAAAAGCTTGATTTCATCTCTGAAACTGTAACATCCGGGCCACATTTGGTACATACGTTATACTCCTTTCGTTTGCGGGTAATGATTTTTTAATTCATTAACCTCTACATTTTATATATCGGCATTTTTTTTGAAAACTTTAGGATTTTTACTTAAAGTTTTACAATTTGTTACAATATAAAGTTTTGTAACAAAAATCTCAAAGTGTGAAATTAGGATTCTAAAATATACTTTTTATATACGAGGTATTTAAAAATGACCACTAATTCTATTTCAAATAATTATAATATAGAGCAAACTAAGAAGTACCAGAGTGTACCTGCACAGAAAGCTGACAAAACGCCTAACAGTATTATGGATGTCAGCAAAAAAACAGATACAGAACAAACAAGTACTGCTAGTAAAACAGAAAAATTAGACAATCTTCTTCAAGAAATTGCTACAAAATATCAAAAATATGGAGTTTCAGTAGATGATCTAAAAAAACTTCAATTCATTAATAAAATATATAACATGAACTCAGAAGAAGTTAATAACATTCCTCAAGAAAGACGTGAGAACGAATTAAAAACAATAAAAGAGAGTCTTATTTGTGCTATAGAAGATTGCATTAGCGAAGACAATGTTGATTTGAAAAAACTAGAAGATGTTTTTTTAAAATATCATATTGCTTTAAATACAGGCTGGAAAATAAAGGAATTTAAAAAAGCTCAAACAACTAATAACAACGGTTTATTAGATACTATGAGAAAGTATATTGGTTTTCCGAAAGATGCTACTTTGGAAAATACAGATCCGGAAGTTGTAAAAAAATACATAAGAATTGCTTGCGAAGAAGTTTTAGGCAAATTAGAAACCCACCCTTCTCAGGAAAAAGTTAAAGAGCAGTTTAAACAGTTTGGTGTATTGTTAGCTAATTCAAGTGATACAGAAAAAAAATACTTTCATGAAGTAGTCAAAAGTTTGCCTGCAGAAAGTAGATATGAAGGTATAAAAATATTATTTGACAGCTTAAAAACTAAAGAAGCTGCAACAAAAATTGCAGACGATTGGGGTCAATACGGACATTCAGAATTGACAAACGACTGTAACAAAGAACAATCAACCGCAATTTCTATAGAACTCACACAAAATCAAAGTGAAAATGGCAGAATTGTTGCTCATAAAAAGAATCAAGAAATATATCAAAATTGGTTTAATGCAAATAAAGAAGATATTAAAGCCATAACCCAAAAAATTCATGATGCAAAAAATAATGATGTTGAACCTGAATTTACAGAAGCTGAAAAACAATTACTTGCTCAGCTAAAAAGATTAACAGGTATCGCATCCGGTGAATTTATCGGTACATTGGTTAATGACAATATAACAGAAGATTTTAAATCAACACATTTACAAACATTAAACGAAGATGCATACAAACGCGAAGATTATAGAGAAATTCTTTCTCAAACCCATAATTATATTGAAGGGCACAAGGACGAGCTCATCAACCTTCCTTCAAAATACGAAACGTTGTTAAATGAAGCTACAAACGGTAACTACACAAAAATTGCAATTGGAAGCAATGAAGAATTGAGCGCACCTGCTACTACAACGGCTTCAACAAAATCTGAAGAAACTACTGAAGCACCTGCAATTGGTTTTACAAGCAGAAAACCGGTAGAGCAAACAAGAGTACAAGTACTTAAAAATGAATATGTACAATCAACAGAAAAAGCGCCGGAATTTAGAGTTGAAAATGTTACAAGACCAACAAGCAAGACCCATGTAATGGTTCAAAAATTTGAAGAAGCAAAATCTTCTCAAGACAGACTTGCTATCATAAAAGAATTTTTTGATAAGTCAACTTTACTACAAAATGCATTGGAAAAATACTTACTTATTGCAACAGACCCACTTAGAATACTTAACGCTTTACCAACAAACGCAAGAACAGGCTTAGCTCACAAATTGGTGAGAAGCGGAAAATTAAAAGAAGAAGAAATTGAAAAACTTAACCTTTCATTTGGTGCAAAGCAACTCATGTTAAATGACTTGGCAAATGTCGAAAAACATAAGCGAAATGTGCAAGCATAATAGCCTGCACATTTTTTATTTATATTTCTTTACGTTTTAGCAATTTTCAGAAGGTTAATTACTTTATATATATAACGAGGGATTAACAATACTTAAGGTGAACATGAAATTATTTAAAAATATTTTATACAAACTACTATCCATACAGGAAAAAATCCTACGGCATCAATTATCAAAAACTATTGGCGTAAAAAATTCATCCAAGAAAAAGCGTCACTATTTCAACGGCTTTACTGTTGATTTAAATACACTTGCTGACAATGAAAAACGACAATTGGAAGAAGAATTAAAACTGATTTTAACAAAATACAACTATTCGCCATCTGAAATGTTTAAATATGTCGAGTCACAAGGAACAAAAGTAATTTATGCAGAAAATGCCGGAAAAATATTAAATGCAATCGGTGAATATGAAGGTTTTATCTATCCTGCCAAAGGAGCAAAAGCATTATACCTAAACTTAAGTATTCTGCGCAATTTTTCATTAAAATCACAAGAAATGTTTGTTTTATCCAAAGGTGAGATAAATAAATACTATTTCATCTACCATTTTTACAACTGGTACGCATATAAACACTGCATTTCAGGATTGGACGCAGAATCTCAAGAATTGCTCAAAAAATTCTTGTTTGAAACGAATGATACAAAAACATTACAGCTCTCCGAGATTTACAAGTTAAAAGATGCCATCAGGCAAGACAAGGCTGCCATCGAGTTTGTAGTCAAACTTTGCCGAAACTACGAAGGTACAAAACAAGCCTTGGAAAAAATCAGTGAAAACGGTAGTGCAAGATTATAAGTATTCTTTAATCCAAGTTGTAATAATTTTGGATAAATACTCATCATTTTTCAACATGAGCATGCCGGAAGAATTTGCTTCTGATGTGTATTTTACAAACGTAGCTTGTGCAAATTTTTCTAAATAAATTTCTGCATTTTGAGCAGATGTTTCATTTTTGCCTGAAATTGAAAATATATCGATTTTGTCTAAATGTGCTAATTTTACAGGAATATACAACCCTCTGGCTTCAACAACCGGAGAAAGCATTACAATCGTTTTGGGTTTATATTGCATTTGTTCTGTCGCTATAATAGCTGTACTTGCACCGATATCCGCGCCTACAATTGCCCAATTATCAAAGAACTTTGTCTTTCTGTTCTCAGATTTTACTTTTTCAATAATACCGATTACATCATCGGGATACTTGGCAAAAGCACTGTTTGTCATACTTTTCCAAGAATTTTTTATAAGTTTTGAATTGTAAACACTCTTTCCATGTCCGCGCAAATCTATTTTTAAAACAGCATATCCATTATCTATAAGATTTTGCGGCAAATCTTCCCACCATTCGGACGAATAACCGAGAGAATGCAATAACACAACCGTCTTAAATTCTTTTTGCCCCTTTATTTTTGGATACTGTAATTCAGCCTTAATGCTAAAACCATCAGCAGCAGTAGCATTAATCTCTTTTTTCATAACCGATGTTGCAGAAAAACACGGGTTTATTATTAATAAAAATAATGTTAAAATTAAAATAAGCTTTCTCATACAGTTTAATTATAACACATGAAATTCAACGTTACAATTCGTTACAAAAAGGCAATTATTGAAATGAAATATACTTTATATATATAAGAGAGCAAAGCAAGGAGAGAATATGCCGGTAGTTTTAGATACCAACATGAAATTATTTGCAGAAAGACTTAATATAACCTCTTCTCGTATGGTTCAAGACTACGGGCTTAAAACCATTGATGAAATAATCGAAGCGGAAGCTGCGCAGGGAAATTCTCAGGCTGTAAATTATGCCAGAGAAATGTACAATTCTCCTTCCAAATTAATAAAGATTTTTAAGCTTACCGATGTGGAAAATAAATTCGTGATTCTTCATAATATGGATGATAGAACCAGACAAATGGTTTTACCTCTGTTAGAAAAGGATGATTTGGTAATGGGTTTATATTTCTTCACTCAGGAAAAACTACTTTCAATGCTAATGGAAGTTGACATTGAGGAGCTCGTAAACGTTATTTTAGGCGCATTTCCTTTAGAAGAGATTGTTATGATGTTTACAGAAGACGACCTTGCTGCATTTTTCCAAAACGAAAAACTTGAAAAATATGACGTTATAAATAACTTAAAAAGCATGCCACCGGAAGTTATGCAAAAATTTGTTGAAGGTGTTACCGGCAGACCTTCCGAAGAAACAAACCCGATGGACTTAATCAAAAGTATTGAGCAGCTTCCGATTGATAAGTACAGAGATTTTATGTCTGCAATAGATCCTGATGTTCAAAGACAATTAACATTCCAATTGACAAAACAAAAACCGGAATATTTACAGTTGTTCAAAAACGAAACTTATGTAAATATGTTAGCGACTATGATGAAAACCGAAATGGTAAAACCTATGGTATTTCTGGAAAAAGACACCCTTGTAGATATGATTTCAATTCTTCCGGATGATTTGATGTCAATAGTTGCCGCACAAGTTGATACAAAAGAATTTGCAGAATTTTTGATTGACGGTCACCTTGATGTCTTGGAAGAAGCTATGATGATTTAATTTTGAAAAACTGCTCGTACATAGTAATTTTCATCCGTTTTTAAGCAATTTTGGATATCCTTAAACTCATCAGATAGAATTGCGAGTTGCGCAGCTTTTTCACGTACTGTATATTCACTTTGAACAGCAGAGCGGTGCAAGATTTGCAGAATCACATCTTTCTTTGCAAATTCATAAAAATTCTTTAAACTTTCTAAGCACCAGTACAACTTAAATAACTGTTTGTTTATCACATACTTTTTATCGCGGAATATAAAACTATCCAATTCATCCAAAGCTTGAACCGTATAATTAATGATAAATTGTGTATATTTTTGCGCAAAAGAAGGGTTTGATTTGAGCAAACATACACTATCAACAACAAGACGACAAATATTTGCGTTAATGTCAATTGTTGCATTTGCAAATGTTTCGGCAGAAAGTTTTGCAAAAAGAGTTCTATACTCTTCACATTTTTTCAACAATTGATAGATTTTTAGCGCTACAGCTTCTCTAATTTTTCCGTCACATCCGGTAAGATTAGAAATTAAAATTTCCGCCTCTTCTAAAGAGTTAACCTCATTCAACTCTAACGCAGCTATTTGTTTCTGCGGAATATTGCCTGTTTTAAGAAGTTCAATCAACTCTGCATGCGTAAATTCTTTTTCGCAAAGAATGCATGCTTGCTCAAAATTTGTGTCTAAATCTTTATAAAACCCTGTATTCAAATTTTCATCTCACTTTTTGTATATAAATATCATAGCACAATGTATAATGATATCTGTGTAAAAAATAGTTTTAATGTATGATAAGAAATATGATAAAGCTTGTATAATATTTCTTAAGGAGACTATCATGAATTTGTTTACAAAAATAATAGAAAAAATATTGATATTTGAAAAAGAACCCCAAAAAGTCGGACTTTCTCAGTTTAAAGAAACTCCGGTTATTAAAAAAAGCGAACCGTCAATCAAAAATAAAGACGTAAAATTGTCTGACTTAATGCGTCGCGCAAGCTAGTTTTCAATACAGACACAAATAAAATGATGCGTTCAAAAACGCACCATTTTATCTGATATATTTTATCTTTGACAAAACATCTACTTATAAAGCGGAGCAAGTTTCTTTTCTTGCTGAGGAATCACACCTTCCTCTATAGATTGATAAACCCTGTAATCTATTTGAGGGAAGCAGTTATCAATGCTTTCAATTTCAGAAAGCTTAGCTTCATCAATATTGCCGCTTTCAATCATATCGGCAATTAAACTAAATCTGTCAACATGTTCGTTAAATCTATCTGTTGCATAATCTTTTGCTTGCCATGTTGTAATCAGGAATGGCCAGTCAGAACTTTGCAACAACAAGTTTTCTCTTGCAAGTTGGTTTAACGCTCTGTGTAAAAGCTTATCGCTTGGAATTTCTGAATTAGCGTCTACAATTGCATTAATTCGTTTTTCACAAGAATGAATAATTGGCCACATCCATTCAGTCAAGTGGTTCATCCATACATAGAAGTGACCACCTTGTCCCCAAGAGCTTTCCGGAATTTGGATAGCTTCTTTTGGCGGATACTTAGTTACATATTCACCGGCAGTAAGTCTTTCAACTTCCGGTAAATAATCGTTGAATTTCTTAATAACTTGTTTAATGAACTCAACACCTTCAAACCACCAGTGACCGAACAATTCTGTATCAAATGAAACCATCACAAGACCTTCTTTATTCTTAGCCAATTTGTAATCGTTTAACAAATGATAAATCAATGTTGTATAGTGATCAGAATTTTCATTGATTTTATTCATTGCAAGAACCGGATCATAAA
Organism: uncultured Vampirovibrio sp.; assembly: GCA_964503025.1. GTDB lineage: Bacteria > Cyanobacteriota > Vampirovibrionia > Gastranaerophilales > Gastranaerophilaceae > CAG-196. The sequence goes on from CAZCZF010000016.1 coordinate 29,747, forward strand.
GCATTTTATCGCCCAAATCGGTTGTTGGAGATGTTATTCTCCAATAGTGCATGCCGGATTTGTCATCTTTTTTGTGGAACTCTCTGAAGCATCCGTCACCAGGATAACCATCTGCTGCTGACCAAACTTGATAGCCGGCTCTGTCATTACGTCCCATTACAGCAACTTGTGCATCAGGCAACCAATATGCAGAGTAAGTATCATAACCGGTAGCAGGTCTTTCAGGAAGCGGAATGTACTCAATATTTCCGTACATACCAATAACACGTCTGTTACCAATTGAGTTTCCCCCCTCTATTACGTGAGATTCCGTAAAGAAGTAGTGAATATCGTTATTTTGAAGAGTTACTTCAATAGCAGGTCTCCAGTGTTTTTGACCATCTTTACCAACATATTCATAACCTTGACGGTAAGCACATTCAGGAAGCCATGCTCCGTAAGCTTTTTTGCCAAACAATCTCTTTGTTGTATCTTGACCGACTTTAAATTGAGCATTCAAGTTGCTGTCAGTAGCAAGCAACGGAGAGAACCCGTGAGTAGCGCCGGAAGTTGTAATTTCTATGCAACCTAAGTCTTGATACTTCTTGAAATATTTAATCAAATTCTTTTCGTATTTATTAACAAAATCATCTCTCAACTTATTCCACAAATCGAAATAATATTTTGCCAAATATTTTAAGTGCTGTGAGTGAGCAACTTTTGGATCAGGATATCTATCCAAATCTTTTGAAACAGCTGCGATTCGAGAATCTATGTATTCTACGAAACCATTTTGTAAATGTTCATCACTCAACTGTTCTGCAAGAATCGGCGTAATACCAACCGTTAATTTTGCTTTGATACCTTCATCATATAATTCAGAAATTGCATTAAGCAATGGGACATAAGTTTCTGCCATACATTCGTAGAGGTTTTCTTCTCCGAATGGCCACATACCTGCTTTTCTATAATATGGGAGATGGCTGTGCAACATAAATACGAATTGTCCTACTGACATTTTTGCCTCCGTTCTTCTCGTGTTTGAATATATATTTTTACATTATTATTTATAACACAATTTTAACAAAAAATTAACTCTTTAGTATTAATTTTTTAGAATAATGTTACAAATGTTTACTATCTTTTAGCGTCTGAAACGACCAAGAGCCCTTATATAAGGGTTATATAAAATTCCATCTTTTTTCTATCTTTACGTAAACAAATGGCACTAACCAATCGCAAACATATAATTGTTATTCTTAGAACAAGTTGCACAAAAATCAGTTTCTGCGATTACTGTTTTTGAAAAATCTTTAAAAGATCCTCCCATTCTGCCTCGATAATCGTTTGCAAGAAATGGGCAACAATACACACCATTTTGAGTAAGTATACGACCATACATGCAATCACTTTTACAAGAAGGCTTTGCAATATTATCTTCACAAAAATCAGGATGTGATACGGTTATTTGCACATCAGCATTTTTAATTTCATGAGTTCTAAATATTTGGTTAAACTCTTCTTGAATCTCATTTTCACATAATTTATAAAAATTTTGAACAGAAAGTACAGAATTAAAATTGTACCTACACAATGTTTTGAGTGCAAAAATCGTTTGTCTATAATGTCCGCGATATTTTATTTTATCACTTTCTAACTCATTAAAATGTGCAAGAGAAAGTTTGAAAAAAATCTGATTTGCCCCCTCTTCCTCGACTTTTTTTAAGAATCTAATTTTCTTTTCATTTAAAAAGCTGCCATTCGTACAAATGCAAACATTACACCGCTTTAAACAAAGTCGCAATATTGAGTTAAACTCCGGATGCGTCATTGGTTCTGCACCAGTTAAATAAATACAATACAAATTTTCGCGTTTTGTATCTTCTAATGCCTCTTTAATTTTATCAACAACAATAAAATCTTTAACATTTTTACTCATTGGAAAATCAATATAACATTTCGCACATCTTTGATTACAATTTTTTGACGTTAGTTCTATAAAAAGGTTATTTAACTCTTTTAAATGATAAAACGGAGCCGAAGTAAGCATATTTGATTCCGCATCAGTGGTAGTACTCTTAAGATTACTCATAAATCCTCCTTTTGCATTCAACCAAATCATGTTATTTCAGACAATATTAAAAAAAAATTATCGGAGTGGGGAGTAATTACTCGGTCAATCAGATAATAAAATCAATTTTATTATCAACTCAAAAAAAACATAAACTTTTTCTTCTCAAAGCAGCATGACAACTGACTTCATAACATTTTGTATATTTTGTTATGTA
>CAZCZF010000017.1:0-31493 GCA_964503025.1 uncultured Vampirovibrio sp.
ATAAAACGGGTTAAGCTTTGAAAAATATTTAATACCTTTTATTACCTTTTTTCAGTAGTTTTAAATCCAGTCATTGCGAGCGTATGCGAAGCAATCCAGTTATTTTACCGTATGGAAATGGATTACTAGTTAATAAGTTAATAAGTTAATAAGTTAATAAGTTGTTATAAATATTGTTTAAATACAACGCGTTAAGCATAGAAAATATTTAATACCTCTTATTCCCTTATTTCATTGTCATCCTTGTATGTGTCAAGCAATTCGTTGACAGAAATTTACATATTGTCTTGTAATTCTTTATTAAAATTAGCAGGGATTTTGCCATTAATTCCTTGATGTGGTCGATATTCATTGTAATAAATCATATACTCAAAAATATCTTTTTCAAACTCTTCAAAATTATCAAAAGTAGTTCCTTCAATTACATCTTCTTCAAGAGTTCTCCAAAAGCGTTCTATTTTACCATTTGTTTGCGGATGATATGGACGAATAAAGCGTTGTTTTAATCCCATTTCATGTAACATACGCTTAAAAGGATTGACCATATTATTCTTTTTGTCTTTACCTTTCCCAAATTCAGGACCATTATCTGTCATAACTTCTTTAAATTGAATACCATATTGCTTTTGTATCATTTGAAAACAACGCATTGTCGCAAACATTACAGTTAAACTAGTAATATCTGGTACAATTTCACACCAAGCAACTCTTGTGCAATCATCCACAACCCCCACTAAGTAATATCTTTTATTGTCATTAAGTAACAAACTCTTGGGTAGGTAATGGCAATCTACGTGCGCCATGTCACCAGCTTTTTCTTTGATTATTTTGCATTTTGTTTCTTTCATTTCTTTTGTCAGTCTATTTAAATTGTATCTTTTACAAATATTGTATATCCCAGAAGGTAATGGTGTAAAGTGTTTTAATACAGGTTGTAATAGTTCTTTAATTTCATATCTATTTATTCCTAGCATTCTTTTTTAAATAACTTTTCTTTCAATAAAATGTATAGGCTTTCTAGCGTGCCACTTAGGTCCACGCTTCTGTGGTAATAGGGCTTCATTTGCCCTATTAGATTGAATGTACCTATTGTAGTATTTACAAAAAACTTGACGACTTGTGCCGTGAAATTTGTAAAAATCGGTTACAAATCTAAATTGTGGATGTTTTCCTGCTTTTGTTAACTCATACTCTCTAATTAAAAAACGCCACTTCTGAATGTAATTTTTTTCTAATGTTTTGTCATTGTTGTTGCTTCGCATTTCGTCTCCTTTTTGAATTGTTCCTATTTATTTTAAAACATTTTCTGTCAACGAATTATTTAACACATACAAGGATGACGAGTTCACAAGATTTTTCAAAAAGTCTCATAAAATACTCTTGTTTAACATCAAATTTTTTTATATAATAAACATAATATGATGGGGAAAAATAAAGAACAAAAAACTATTCGGATAACACATAGTGTTGAGTTGCTAATTTGGCTTATTATAGTTCTTATTATTACCTCTTTTTCCGTTTTGTTTTATAATAAAGCAAAACAAGAAGAGAACGACTATTCTCTTTTTATGAACGACGTTGACGGGCTAATTGTTGGCTCTCCGGTTCGTATGATGGGAATAGAAGTCGGACACGTAACAAAAATCAAACCCACAAATGAAGAAGTTTTTATAAAATTTGTTTTAGATGACAAATCAACAGACATTCCGCAAGGTACGGTTGCAACCGTTGAATTTAGTGGCATGGCAGGTTCTAAATCATTAGAATTGTATTTGCCTGATAAGAATACATATATTGATAATAATGTTCCTATATTAGCAGTTAATCCGCCAAAACGTTTACACGATGCAATGGGGTTATTAAGTGAAATGTTTGATAAACTTGGAGCAATCATTTCTACAACAACTTCTTTTACCGGAAAATTAGAGTCAATTGAGATTCCACACAACAAACAGCAAGATTTTAATGCTTTAATAGACTATTCCAACAAAATGCTTAATGATTCCACACAAAAAGCAAACAATTTGAATAAAAAATTAAACGAATATAAAACAAATAAGGAGAATGGCGGAGATGGAAACAAACAACTTAAAAATAATTAGCAACCCGATTGTTAACCAGAGTCTTTGTACAATGCGCAATAAAAATACGAATACAGAAGGCGTCCGTCTTGCTGCAAGAAAATTAACCAGAATTTTGTTATACGAAGCAACCAAAAATTTACCGCAAAAAGATATTGAAATAGAAACTCCGCTGACAAAGTTCAACGCAAAAACCATAAATCCGGATATCACAATAATAATTTCACCTATTTTGCGTGCAGGACTGATTTTTACGGACGAAGCCGTAGACATACTTCCGCAAGCAACCATAAGACATATCGGAATGTATCGTGATGAAAAAACTCTAAAACCTGTGTGGTACTATAATAAAGTTCCTATGCCGGTTGATAATCCTGAAAATTATTACGTATATATTACAGATCCAATGCTCGCAACAGGTAATTCATTGATTGAAGCAATTAAACTCTACGTGGATAAAGGAATTCCTGAAACAAACATTTGCTGCATTTGTATGATTTCTGCTCCTCAAGGAATTGAAGCAGTATTTAATAAATTCCCTGCAATAACACTTATTGTAGCAGCTGTAGATTCGCATTTGAATGAGCGCGGATACATTGTTCCCGGAATGGGAGACGCAGGCGATAGAATTTTTAACACTTAGTAATTAATATTTTCCTGCAAAAGTCGTACTAGGCTTGTAATTCATCAAGTATTCCACAGCGTCGGAAGGTGTTTGAGCAATATAATAAAGCTCAGACGAATTGCTTTTTGCGAATTTTCTATCCATAATTTCTTTAAAGAAATCAATCAAATGATTATAAAAACCACGCGTATTCAGGATTACAATTGGTTTCGTATTATATCCTAACTGCTTTTGAACAATCATTTCAGAAATTTCTTCCAACGTACCAAACCCGCCTGCCAACGCAACAACCGCGTCTGAGAGTTCGTCCATTTTAGCTTTTCGTTCTCGCATACCTTCAGTTAAGTAAAATTCACTGCAATCTTCCGGATTTCCGACTCCAAAATCGTAAATTCGTTGAGGCATTACACCGATTATCTTACCGCCATTATCGCTTACAGCAGAAGCACAAGCATACATTGCACCAAGTCTGCTACCACCATAAACAATATTCATACCGTTTTTACCCAAAAGGTGTCCCAACTCGGAAGAAGCTTCATAAAATTCTTTATCCAAATTGTTCGATGATGAAGCAAATACGCATACATTTTTTATCATTAGTCTAATGTTCCGCCTTTCAAATAATAACTTGAACAACACAATCCGGTTCCATTCTTTGAGCAATCCTGCTTCTGACGACTTATAGAGCCATTGTGACAAAATGGCTCAAAACGATCCTTGTAAATATTGAATCCGAAAACGTCCTTTCCCCAGACATTTGGCGCGTTTTTACCGTTTACATCATACATAAACACACCCAACAAATCATCTTGCGGATTATCGAAAAATTTTACCGCCATAATTGAATTTTGTTGCGTTAACTTAAAATCCTTGAATCTGTATGTAGCACTTGGAAAAGTTCCGTTCATAAACGTTATTTTATAAGGCTCCGCATCGTCTTTAATTTGATATGAAATAATACTATCAAACGATTCACTGAAATTATAATCCTCAGTATCTCGCTGCGTATTTATAGTATCAAAAATGCTTGCGAACTCGGATTGAACCCTACGCCAGCTTGAAATATTGCCCGCCTGAACATTATCATCCAATGACAAAGGCACTACTAAAAATGCCACTATCAAAAATATAACGAACAATATTGAAACTTCAATAAGCGTAAATCCGTTTTTCATAGTTCTCAAAAGCCCCTATCCTCTAGCTAAATCCAGATGTTTCTTCTCATTTATCAAAGATTCATAAATCCACTCCGGCACAAAATTTTTGCCCAAAATTATCTGCCCGTTCATTATGTTCGGTGCGTGGAAATCAGAACCGCCAGTTACAATCAGGCCCAAATTCTCTGCCATTGATGAGAAATATTCAACTATCGCAGGAGAGTGTTTCCTGTGATATGCTTCAATCCCCCTCAAACCGCAGTTCATAAGTTCTTTGATTAACTTTTCTGCAATATCAATGTCATAAGGGTGTGCAATTACAGGAATACCGCCTGAATCATATATAACCTCAACCGCATCAAACGGCGAAACGGTTTTTCTTTCCACATATACAGGAGAAGCTCTATGGATATATTTGCTGTATGCTTCCATTACATTGCTTGTACCACCTGCATTTGTAATTGCTTTTGCTATGTGAGGACGACCAATACTACCGCCATCTGCGACCATATTTTTTACATCCTCAAATGCAATTTTTATTCCCTCTTTTTTAGAAAGAAGATGCAATATCTCCTTGGTTTGTTTTATACGCGCATGCTGTTGCACCTTGAGCAAATTTTTGAAATCACTCTTGTTAACATCAGGAAAATATCCGAGAATATGCACTTCGTAATCTTTATACAAAGTATTCACTTCTATCCCGCGTATTATTTTGAAATCAACGTCTTTTGTCTTTAAATATTCTTCTGCAACATCGTAAGACAACACATTGTCATGATCCGTAAGTGCAATGACTTGCAAACCTGCTTCCAATGCCAAGTCAACGATTTTTTCTGGAGAAAAAACTCCGTCAGAATAATACGTATGTATATGAAAATCACCCTTCAAAATGCACCGCCTTCCAATAAAGAAGCGCATTACGAAGAGTCAAGGTATTTTTACCCCTGCATTTACCCCTTTTCAACGTTGTCCTCACTTTCACTTTTACTATTATCTACAATTAAATTAATTCTTTTTATTTGTGTTGCAAAATTTCCTTCAATCAGGACTTCAACACCATTAATTTGAGCAATCGGAGTTTCAACGATTTCATAGCGTTCAGGAATACTTGTTGACAAACGCTTAAAAGATGTTGCAAATTCCATTCCGATTACACTTTCTTCTGCTCCGCAAAAACCTGCATCAGTAATATATGCCATTCCTGCATATATTTTTTCATCAGCTGTCTGTACATGCGTATGCGTTCCGAAAAACGCTTTTACTAACGCATTTTCTTCATTGTTATATTTTTTTGCCAAATATTTTGCAAAACAGATTTTTTCTGCGGTAGCTTCTGCGTGAAAATCAATGATTACATCATCTACCCCATTATCTTTAAGGTTATCTATTTCTTTTGTAACTACATCCCAAGGTGAATCAATAGGAGGCATAAACACACGACCGAGAACATTAATCACTGCGATTTTTCTTTCGCAAACCTCAAAAACTCTTACACCAACACCTTTTGTTCCTGATGGATAATTAATCGGGCGCAAAAGCTTTTCTGCCTCATCAATATATTCATAAATGTCTTTTTTATCCCAAATATGATTTCCAGATGTAAAACAATCTATACCCGAAGCCGACAAATCTTCATAATTTTTCTTCGTCAAACCAAATCCGTGTGATGCATTTTCTATATTTGCAATAATAAAATCAGGCTTTTGAGAAGAGTTTTGTAAAGATTTTATATACGTCTTTACTGCATTACGCCCCTGTCTGCCGGTAATGTCTCCAAAAAATAAAATTTTCAGTGTATTACAACTCATATTCTTTCTACCTGACAAATTGCAGGGAGAAAGAAATCTCCCTGCTAATTTTAATTATTTTGCTATCTCTGTTGTTCTAAATTCGCGAACCACAGTCACTTTAATCTGTCCCGGATAATCAAGCTCATCCTCAATTTTCTTTGCAATATCTCTTGCTAATTTTTGAGAAGCCAAGTCATCAAACATCTCTGACTGAACAATTACACGAACTTCGCGTCCGGCTTGAACAGCAAATGACTGCTTAATTCCCTCATATCCGTTTACTATTTCTTCTATCTTTTGAAGTCTCTTGATGTAGATTTCCAACGTATCACGTCTTGCGCCAGGACGACCCGCTGAAATAGCGTCAGCAAGCTTAACCAAAACAGCTTCTATTGTGTTTGCCGTAACATCATCGTGGTGAGCCTCGATTGCGTGAATTACATCCGGCTTTTCTCCGTATCTTGATGCTAATTCTACACCAAGCTGAATATGCGTACCCTCTTGAGTTTGGTCAACAGCTTTTCCTATATCATGCAAAAGTCCTGCACGTTTTGCTACATAAACATTAGCACCGAGTTCTGCAGCCAACATACCAGCTATATGACCTACTTCCAAAGAATGTTTCAAGACGTTTTGTCCGTAACTTGTTCTGTAATATAAGCGACCAAGATTCTTAATAAGTTCTTTGTTTAAACCCATTATACCCATATCAAGAGCTGCGTTTTCGCCCTCTTTCATAATTTTCTTTTCAACTTCTTCGCGAGATTTTTCAACGGTTTCTTCGATTCTTACCGGATGAATACGTCCATCCTGAATAAGCTTTTCAAGAGCAATTTTTGCAATTTCTCTTCTTACAGGGTCAAATGCCGAAAGAACAACCGCTTCCGGAGTATCATCAATGATTAAATCAACTCCTGTCAATGTTTCCAAAGTTCTGATGTTTCTGCCTTCTCGTCCGATAATACGACCTTTCATCTCGTCGTTTGGCAGTGAAACTACAGAAACTGTTGATTCTACAACCTGCTCCATCATACATCTCTGCATTGTTGTAGAAAGAATTTCTTTTGATTTTTCAAGAGCATCTTCTCTTATTTTTGCTTCGTTCTCTCTAATAAGAATCATTTGTTCTTGCGCCAAATCATTTTTTAATTGATCCAGAAGCATCTTCTTTGCTTCTTCTGCTGACATTCCTGCAATACGTTCTAACTCAACGGTTTGTTTTTGTACAATTTCTGCCAAAAAATCTTCTTTTTCAATCAACTGGTCTTTTAGCTTATCCAGTTCACACTCTTTGTCGGTAACTTCTTGAATCTTATCTTCAAGTATATCTTCTCTTTTTGACAACTTGTTTTCTATGGCAGCAAATTCTCTTCTGCGTTCTCTCTCATCTGCGTTAAGCTGTTCTCTTTCATTATGCAATGCTTCTTTTGCCTTAATCATTGCTTCTTTTTGAAGAATTGACTCTTTTTCCAATAAATCCTTTTTGGATTGTTCAGTTTGTAGTATGAGGTTTTTATATTTAATCCTCTGTACTACAATTACAGCACATAGTATAACCAATACAACTGCTGCAACGGTCAATAATGCATTCATTTAGCACCTATTCCTTTTCTATTTTTTATATATACACGACACTCGGGCACATATAACCTGCCCGACAACTATTAAAAATTTTTAATAATTTTGCTATCGCATATATCCTCAAAATTTATATACTACTACTGATTTTATCATATCATATAAAGAGAATTTTGTATACAGCAAAACAAGAAATATTACGTTTTATCAACACATATTTAATCAACGTCTTACAGACTTCGCAATCCTTGCCTGTATAGTATTTGCCCTTGTTATATATTTAGAAAGCTGTTCATATTTATCTCCGGCTTCGCCATAAGGAGTTTGCATTGTCATGAGCTCATCAACATTGCGATTTATGCTTTCAAGCTTGTTTAAAGACTGCTTCATTTCTTCCAGATAAGAGAATTTCCCTGGTAGATTTGCTAAAATAATACGTTTTACCGAATTACCGAATATTTTAAATTTAGCAAGCTTTTCTTTTGCTAAATTAATAACTCCACCGGAAATTTTGGCTGAAATACTTTTATCGTTATACATTTCCATAAGACCGGTTAAGTCATCAGAAACTACATGCTTCCTGTTCATAAGAACTTCAACTGTATCGTAATCACTTATGTCTCGCGCAGATTGAATTTGCTCATCAATTAGTTTTAACTCTTCTTCTAAACGTGAAATTTTGTATTCCAATTTAAACAATTCATTAGAGATGTCTTTATAAGCCTCTTCTTTCAGTATATTGTAATCATAGTCATTTAAACGCCTTGATGGTTCTGCGCTTTTGTTATTTTCATCCTGCCAAATATCGAGAAAAAAGTTATCATTTTTCATACCATAGATTATACTATTAAATCCATCTTTCTTCAATTTTTTGTTTCAATAAAAGTGCTGGATAATAATTAGGTACTAATTTTAAGCATTCTTCCAGCCAAAAAAGAGCTTCTGCATAATCATTAACCCTTAAAAAATATCTGGCTTGTAAAAAATGAAGTTCTGCATCATTATAGTAAGTCTTTTTTGCTAATTCCAAATATTTGAATGCTGCGGAATAGAGCTTATTTACATACATTACCCGCGCAGCGTATTTATACACTTCCTGATTTATAGACGATAAAATTTCAAGAGCTCCCAGTATCAGCTCTACATATTCCAATTTTTCATTTTTTAAAAGAAAATCAAGATCAATTTCCAAAAAATTTCTTACTTGAAAATATGTCGGAAATTCTGATAGATAACCTTTAAGAATTGATACCAGAACTTTGCCCCATTTTGCTCTCGGAGAATCAATCCGCGAAAAGATTAAGTAAGCAGCATCCAAATCCCCGTTTAGCACAGCAATGTATGCATGCTCAATTGATTCGGGAAGCAAATTAACATCAGAGCAATTCTCATAAAAAAAGAAAAATTTATTGCTATTAAGACTCAACATTTTTTTTGTTAATTCTAATCGAATTTTTTACGGAATTATCATTTTCATGTACAACAACCTCTTCTTCAGAAGAAGCTAAACCTGCATTATCATTGAGGACTGTACCGCTCTTTATTAAATTAGATACGGAATCAACTGATGATGTATTTGCGTCTTTTCCGATTAAGTTCGCCAATTTAATTTGCAAATAAATCTCTTCGCGATAAATTTTAACGTCCTTATCCGCTTTTATCGCAACTTTACAAACACCATTTTTAGCTTCGACAATAGTGATTTCAATATTGTCGTTAATCATTATTTTTTGACCGTTTTTTCTAGTAATTACGAGCATTTCAATCCTTAAAAACTTTCTATTTAATCATTTTTAAACATGGGGTAACTTATATCATAACCTGAACCTGACAATACGATTTGTCCTGCTTTTTGCGTATCAACATTCAATATTAAAGGCGCTAAAAGATTAATTGTCGTACCTTTTGGGTTATCTTGCGGAATAGATGTTATATTCATTACCAACAAGCTTTCAACATTTGTTATGCTTAAAGCTTCAACTACTGCATCCGGCAAGTCTATTGTATAATCAATATTCAAAGATGATACTGATATGATTGGAAACGCTAATGCAGGATCTTCTACTGATTGAAGCCACTTGAACAGTGCATCTTTAGACGGCTCTATGACAACAAATTTTTTATGAGTATCAAAACCGATTAATGGCAAAACGAAATCAAAAATTCGTTTCTCATCTATTTCAACTTCACCAAACCTAACTGTACTTAAATTCATGTTCTCACTTTCTTAAAAACCAAGTGACATTTGATTTGTCAACAAGGATTGTATCATTTGTGGATTAATATTATTTGAGTTATTGTTTCCGGTCAACATATTTAATAACGCATAATCATTTGAATATTGGTTGCCTGTAATCATTGACAAATCGGAAATGCTGTTGTCGCTACCGATAATGTTTCCCAAACCTGCTCTTTGCAACACTCTCAAAGCTGCAACTATTTCATCATTGGTAGGTGCTTGACTGGAAAAATCCTTATAGTTTTTGAATTTCTGAGGTGAAAGATCATCTTTTCTGTTCATTTCACGCATTAAATTCTCAATTTTATGCTTTTCATAATCACTTCTTACTTTCTGAGAGAAACCTGAACCGTATGCACCTTTTATAAAACGGTCTTCTTCTGTTTCCTCGGAAGCATTAAAGTCCTCGTTACATCTTTCCGGATCCGTTAGACAAGTTCTTCCTTTTGAAGCGTACTTGTGAAGTTGTCCGTTCGGTGACAGCACAAGTACTTTGTCATAATTTTCGATAGCTTCATCTTTTTTGCCCAGTTGAGCAGATGCCATTGCTAGATAATAATATGCCAAAGCATTTGAAGGATCTTTCTCTACTATTGTTTTCAAAGCCGTGTAGCTTTCGGAATAATTTTGTGCCTTATATAATTTTATTGCAGCATTAACAGCAGGTGTTGCAGCCGTTTTTGCTTCAACGAAAGAAAGGCTCATCGAACATATTAGAACACTAAGTAATACTAAAATCTGCTTTTTCATAACAATCCTTCTTATTTAAAATTACAACTTATCTTATACAATATACCGCGGACAATAAAAGTTAATATCCACCATCTAATTGAATTATACAATATTTTTATAAGGATAACAAGGCTTGTGTCAATAAAAAGTCACAAATCTCCTTCTCCAGAGAGATTCCGTACAAATTATTAATTTCTTTGATAAAATAACACGGACTTGTAACATTGACTTCAATGATTTTTCCATCAATTACATCAAGTCCTGCCATTATGATTCCCATTTTATTAAGAGTTTTTGCAACACCTGTAAAATTATGGATTTCTTCTGGTGAAAGTTCAGCTCCAACAATAAAATTATCATTATGCGTATTGAACTTAAAATCATCCTTTGTCGGGAGTTTTTTTATACAATAATTCAAAACTCTGTCACCTAAAGTTAAAACGCGCTTGTCGCCGTTTTTTACATCCGGCAAATATTTTTGAACCATGACCAATGTTGATTCATTATTCGTCATTGTATTAATAATAGTTCTGGTATTCGGGTCGCCTTCCTGCAAAAGCATTACACCTGAGCCAAAGCAGCGATTTAAAGGCTTTAACACTAATTTTTTATGTAACGCAAGAAATGCCTCAATTTCGTCTAACGAGGCTGTTACAATATTTTCAGACATAAGTTCTTTAAAATAAATGCTGTGTAATTTTTCGTTAAAATCTCTGATTGTTCTTGGAGAATTTATCACCTGAGGCTTGGTTACAAAATCAAAAACATACGTAGCGTTTATGTAATCAATATCAACAGGAGGATCCGGACGAAACATAACAATATCAAAATCATCAATGAGTTTTTCAATTTTCGGATTTTTATAGAAGATATTGTTATCTGCGACAAAAGCTTCATAACACTTCGCATACGCGACATCAGCTTTTAATGACAAATTCGGAATTGTAGTTATAAAAACACTATTACCTCGCTCCAAAAATTCTTTTATAATCCAAAAATTAGTAACGAGATTGTTAAACTCAAAATATTTTAGTTCAATTTTATCAATTACAAAAAGTATTCTCTTCATACAAAAACTTTAACACCAATGATGTTTAGATACAAGTAACCACATTGTATAATTTACCGAGAATTTACTATTTTGATTAGTGTCCTAAGGTTGACTTGTTAACCCAAAATGGATTATTATAAATAAAAGTTATGAAGCGGTATAAGAAGAGAAAAGAATCGTTTTTTTCAAAAGTTGTTAATTTTGTTTTGACAATACTGGTTGCTTGTGCTATCGGCACGCAAATGTGCACCGCTGCTAATAACAACTTACGAATAGCTCAAGTTAGCGACGCTCATTTTTCATCTTTTGAAGAAAATACTTCATACAAATTCTTAAAAAAATCAGGTGAGCTTCTGGATGACGCGATTTTTCAAATCAATACATCAGGGCCTTACGATTTTGTAATGTTTACCGGAGATTTAGTAAACAAGCCACAAACAGATGAATTGCAAAAATTTACTCACCATGCTCAAAACCTAATTTACCCTTGGTATGCAATCCCAGGTAATCACGACATCAGCATTGACGGTCCTTTGACCAAAAAGAAATTCTCAGAAATTCTTGCGGAATCAAATGATAAAATGAAAGGAAGGAATATTTACTACGCATTCACTCCTAAAAAAGGTTTTCGCGTAATTTGTCTTGACTCAATCATTGATTACAAAATCACAACAAACGGAGAAATTCCGACTGATGAGTTAAACTGGTTAAAAGAAGAATTGAGTTCACATGAAAATGAAATTGTTATAGTGTGTACTCACGTCCCTGTCATAGAACCATTTGCAAGTCCTTATCACAAAATGACAAATGAGTATGAGTTAAAAAAGATACTAAAAACTCACAAAAACCCTGTTATTGTTCTGCAAGGACATTATCATGCTACAAAAATCAAGCAGGATGATAATTTGCTTGTCGTTGCCAGTCCATCTTTAGTTACTTATCCAAATGCTTTTAGAGTAATAAACATAAATTCTAATAAAAACAGAGTGCTGGTAGATGTTTTCTTAAAAGAAACAAACCTTAAAGATATACAAACTCGTTCAAAACTTCGATTGATGGGTACTGAAAAGTTATATGGAGACGAGTGTGACAGAAATGCAAGCTTTGAATTAGGAAGGAATGAATAATGGCTGATGAGTTTAAAATAAAATTTCGCGGAGTTAGAGGAAGCTATCCGGTTGCAAACAAAGAGTTTTTAAAATATGGCGGAAATACGGCTTGCGTAGAAGTTCACGCAGGAGACCATCTGATAATCCTTGATGCAGGAACAGGGCTCATAAGTCTCGGAAACGAACTTATGCACAAATATATCGAATCCGGAATTACAATTACAGATAGAACACCGGTAAGATGCACAATTTTATTGAGTCATATTCACCTTGATCATATCCAAGGTTTTCCGTTCTTTAGGCCATCCCACCTTGCTTCTACCAGAATGTGTATGATGGGGGGTGTTAACTATAATGAAACTTTGGAAAACGAACTTTCAAAAATATTGTTCACAAAATCTTTTCCTCTTGATTTGGGCGACATAGCAGCCGATTTGAGAATAATGGATTTAAACGAAACAAACTACATCATATTCAAGCAAGGAGAGTTGCCTGAAGTCATCCGAGTAAACGAGCTCAAAGAAGGAGATTATACGGAGGACGATGTTGTAATAACCTGTTATAAGTCTTATGCGCATCCGCAAAATGGTGTATTTGTGTATAAAATAGCTTATAAAGGGAAAACTTTGGTTTATGCGACTGATAAAGAAAGCTATCCGGGGGGAGACAAAAAGTTAGTTAAGTTTGCTAAGGGCTGTGACTTATTGATTCATGATGCGCAATACTCAACAGAGGATTATTTGAGTATTTATGTTCCAAAACAAGGTTTTGGACACTCTACATTTGAAATGGCATTAGATTGTAAACAACAAGTAGGTGCAAAGAAAATGGTATTTTTCCACTACGATCCGGGGTATAATGACGAGAAACTTGACTTACTTGCGGAAGAATACGCTTCTGATGATGCAATATTTGCGTATGAAGGTTTAGAAATAGATTTATTATGAAAAAAATAGTTTCTATATTTCTATTACTTATTATATTTCTGTGTTCAGGTTATAGAAAGCCTTACAGATACACTATTGATGCGGGAAAAGACGCGTTTTATCATAATAATGTCGGACTTAACTATTTAAAAGACCGAATATATTACGCAGCAATACAAGAATTTAAGATTGCAATTCAACTTAGCCCAAACACACAAGCAACCGCCGTTTTTAAGAACAACCTCGGTGAAACATACAATTTTATAGGCTATCCCGATATGGCACGAGTTTGTTTTGAGGACGCAATCAAACTTTATGGGCTTAATTTTAAGTACTATCTTAATTTGACGGAATGCTACAAAAATCTTGGAATTGTAAATTCAAAAATTCAAGAATTATCGACGGGCAAAAATCCTTTTGATAAAATCCAATTGGGGTTGTTGTATATCCAATCCGGTGAGACTCGAAAAGGTGTCATAATTCTTGATGAATTTTGTACAGAAGAGCCTGATTTGCTGATTACACCAACTATAAGACAATATTTGAAAGAAGTTACCGCAAAACTGTAATTGCTATTAATAAAAAATTATTTTATAATAGCGTTATGAACAAAAAAGCAGATTTTGCAGGAATATTTTATCCGGAAAATCCGGAAGAGCTTAACAAATTACTGGATTCTTACAAGCAAGAAATTTCGGTAGATTTCCGCAGTAAAGCAATAATCGTACCGCATGCCGGATATGTCTATTCCGGACATGCTGCCATGGCAGGTTTTCAGTATTTTGAACCGAGTGAGAATATTTTTATAATTGCACCTTCTCACCAAAATAATTTTAACAATATCGCTCTTCCGGAGTACACTTTTTTTGAAACTCCATTGGGTGATATCGAAGTAAATAATCGCTTAATCAAAGAAATTGCAGAGAAATTTCCTTGCACGATAGCAAATGAACTTTTTGAAAAAGAGCATTCTATAGAGGTACAACTTCCGTTTTTACAAAATCTTTTTTACCCACAACGACAAAGCGCAGTTGATTTTGTAAAAAACTTAAAAAAATTCGGAAAGAAATTCAAAATCATTCCCGTTCTTACCGGAAATTGCGATTACAGATTAATTTCCGATTTGATTTCCACATATTGGGAAAATTCTTCTTTTGTAATTTCTTCTGACTTGAGTCATTTTTATCCGCATCAACAATGCAGACAAATTGATACTTACACAGCAACCATAATCGAAACAGGAAGAATAAACTTATTGGAGAATGCGCAGGCTTGCGGAGTTGTCGGAATAAAAGGTCTAGTTGATTTTGCAAATAACAATGAGTGCACAATGATTCGCGCTGAAATGTACAATTCGGGTGACATAAGCAATGACAAAGAACGCGTTGTAGGTTATGGT
The DNA here is from genome assembly GCA_964503025.1 of uncultured Vampirovibrio sp. Lineage (GTDB taxonomy): Bacteria > Cyanobacteriota > Vampirovibrionia > Gastranaerophilales > Gastranaerophilaceae > CAG-196. The sequence goes on from CAZCZF010000017.1 coordinate 14,688, forward strand.
TCTTGGTTTTTGTACACTGATACAAGAAACGAATTTATCGAAAAATACTATTCCGATTATGTTTTAAACGCAGCAAAACAAAGCATATTATCTTGTTTAAGCGAAAAAGAATTTATCCCGACTCAAATACCATCTGTACTGACTGAGTTTGGCGCTTCTTTTGTTACACTTAAATACGACGGCGAACTAAGAGGATGTATTGGCTCTGTTTATCCGACAAAACCGCTCATTTTGGATATAATAGATAACGCAAGGAACGCAGGTTTTCAGGATACAAGGTTTGAGCCTCTTTCAGCCGAAGAACTTGATAAACTGCAAGTTTCCGTTTCTATATTGTCATCAATTGAGCGAATTTCGTTCAAAGATGAAAGAGACTTGTTATCTAAGATTTATCCACACGGAATTATACTGATTGAAAAGACACAAAGAGCAGTCTACCTTCCAATCGTGTGGGAACAACTACCTGACAGAGAAATATTCTTAAATTCTCTCAAAGAAAAAGCAGGACTACCGCCTGATTATTTCTCAAGAACAATAGAAGTTTATAAATTTGATGCTGCATACATCTCGGAAGAAACTAACGAACAATAGTTTTTAAAACGTTTTCCCAAGCATTCGCAGTTTTTATGCTATAGCGCAAATCTTTTTCAGGCATCCAGCCCAAAATTTCAGTTGCTTTTTTGTTATCTGCAACCAATTTTGCAGGATCGCCATCTCTTCTCTGACAAACTTCTACCGGAATTGTTCTTCCGCTAACTTCTTCACACGCGCTGAAAACTTCTTTTACGCTATTTCCATCATTTGTACCGAGATTGAAATAATCCGTATTACCACCGTTCTTCAAGTATTCCAAAGCTTTCACATGAGCATCTGTCAAATCTTCTACGTTTATGTAATCTCTTACACAAGTTCCATCAGGAGTGTCATAGTCATCACCAAACATCTTAAATGTACGTCCTTCTTCTGCTTTCAATACATTCGGAATCAAATGCGTTTCAGGCTCATGCCATTCACCGATTCTAGTTTGTGAGTCAGCACCGGCTACATTAAAATATCTCAATCTAACTGATTTTAATTCATAAGCCTTGTCATAATCATCAAGAATTTTCTCAACCATTAACTTTGAATTTCCATACGCGTTTATAGGTTGTTGCACATGTTTTTCATCAATCGGAACATAATTCGGTTCACCATAAGTTGCAGCAGTTGAAGAAAAAACTATCTTTTTCACTCCAAACTCTAACATTGCATTCAAAAGATTTAATGTTCCATACACATTGTTGTAATAATATTTTTGAGGATTTTTTACACTCTCTGCTACCTGCGAATACGCTGCAAAGTGAAGAACAGCATCAATTTTATTTACCATAAAAACTCCTCTTATATCATCCAGAGTTTTTAAATTACCTTGAACAAATTTTAATTTACCGTATTTTTTCAAAGTTTCTACTGTCTCAATATGTCCAAGCTCAAGAGAATCAAAAATTACAACCTCTTCACCTTTCTCTAATAAAGCCATTGCTAAGTGGCTTCCTATATATCCTGCGCCTCCGGTAATTAATATCATTCAACAAGTCTCCCATTCTCTATCTTGTATATTATAACATCTTTTAAAAATTCTTCTTCAAATAATACCGTGTCTACAGAAGTTATAATAGTCTGAGTATCACTTTCTATTGATTTTAATAAATAATTTTGTCTTGTTTCGTCGAGTTCTGCCAATACATCATCCAAAAGCAAAATCGGTGAAAATCCAGTTTTGGCTTTTATTATCTCTAATTCCGATAATTTCAGAGACAAAACAATTGTTCTTTGTTGACCTTGTGAGGCAAATTTTACTGCATCCAATCCGTTAATTTTAAATTCTATATCATCTCTATGAGGCCCTACACAGGATTGACGTCTCGCAATTTCTTCACTCCGTCTTTCTATGAGTTGATATTTCAAATACGCATTAATCTCTTCTACTTCATCACAAGGACAAGTGTAGTTTACCTCAAAGTTCTCGGTACTACTGATAATATTGTGTTTCTTTGCTGCAATTTCAGAAATTTCTCTCAAAAATTTTTTTCTCAAAAAGATAATATTTGCACCGGTAATTGCCAATTGCTCATTAAAAATATCAAGCAAACTTTCGTCTATAACCTCATTTTTTAAGAGATTATTCTTTTGAACTCTGATTTTATCATACTTCGTCAAACGTTCATCATAAGCAGGGTAAACTTGAGAAATGGCTCTATCCAACCAATCCCTTCTGTCTTGTGGAGTTCCTCTCAACAGAAGTAAATCTTTTGTTGAAAATAAAACCGTTTTTACTACAGATTTAAAATTCTTCGGAGTGGTTTTTACTTTATTAACCTTTATTTCACGTTTTTTATCTTCAAATAATGTATAATCAAGTTCAATTTCCGTACTGTTTTTTTCAATCAATGCGCTTATATCAAATCGGTCTTTGCCAATTTGTATCAAATCACAAATGGTTGATGTTCTTGGGCTTTTTAAATCAGAAAGAAAATACACACTTTCCAGAATATTTGTTTTACCTTGCGCATTTTTTCCGATTATAAGAGTTTTTCGGCTCTTAAAATCAATTACAATATCCCCGCAATTTCTATAATTTTTTAATTCCAGTCTCTGTATCCTCATAAACTTAGTATATCATAATTACAATTTTATTAATTATAGAAATTGGCAGATTGGTTGTCTAAAGTAGGGTTATGAAAATTTTTACACTACATTATCGTATAATTAACCAAATCATAGATAAAAATTTTTGTGAGGTGATAAATATGAAACAAATAATCCCTGAAAAAAGTTCAGAAAAAGTCGCAAAATTCTTAAAAAAGAACTCTCTGCACAAACGTGATTTTGCTGAAATGATAGGAGTCACGCTTTCTTATGTTTACAATCTTATAGACGAAACAGTACCGTTTTCAACCAGAAGCACAACGATAGAAAGAATTGCGACGGTGATGAATATTGAGCCGGAAGCATTCCCCGAATATCGTATTCCGCAAGAGCCGATTTTGATAGACGAATCCGTTGAGACAATAAAAGATTATATTAAAGAAAATAAGCTTTCCATCGTCTCTTTTCTAAAATCATTTCCACGCAAAAAACGAATTGATATAGTAGACATACTTAGAGGCGCACTTCCTGTTCCGATTGATTTTAAAGAACTAAAACTTATTGGAAAAACTCTCAACATGCCGGAAGAAGAAATTTTTAACATGTGGGAGGTTCGCATTAAACAAGTTCTTGAATCCGCAGGAATGAATATTTATGCCAACTCTGGGCTTGTAACATCAATGCTTGATTGCGCAAGAAATTATTTATTTAATTCAAAATAGGCAATTTTTTAAGAGTAAATGACTTTATATATATAAGAATATAAATATAAGGTTAGATAAGGTTGTAGAATTTTCAAGTCCGATTTATTCGGACTTTCTTTTTTGCACCCTAAAGCAAATAACAATTACTTTATAGTCTTTGCAATTTCGTTGGCAACCTCTTCCGCAGAATACTTGTCAGACAGCTTCGTTCTAACTTTTCCCAAAGAACAAATCATATTTTCGCGATAAGCATTATCATACAAAAGACGTTCTGTCTCGTAACAAATATTTTCAGTTGTAAATTTACCCTGAACAAGCTCCGGTACAATATCTTCGTTCGTTATGATATTCGGTAAAGAAACCCGCTTTATACATCTTACAAGCAAATAAATAAAATAAAGAATCCAAGGTCCTTTATATCCGATTATTAACGGAACTTGGTACAAAGCCGCTTCTAGCGCAACCGTACCCGAAGCCAGAATCAAGGAATCAGAAACACTCAACAATGCTTGATTTTCACCCTTGATAACTTTAAAATCGGTATCCTTTATGTATTTATCAAAAATATCATCGCTCAAATTAGGTGCGTGAGAAATGCAAAACTGAATTTCCGGATGTTTCTTTTGCAAGCATTTTGCAGAATTAATAAAAGTCTTTGCCAAAAACTTTAATTCCAAAGGTCGAGACCCCGGAAAAATAGAAACAAGCGGGCGTTTTACATCAAGCCAATGTTTTTTGAAAAATTCTTCCTTATCTGCACGTTCAGGAAGTTGCTTTATCAACGGATGCCCGCAATAATGCACATTTATTCCAAAATCCTTATACATAGGTTCTTCAAACGGAAATATACAAAGTACCTCATCAACATATTTTTTTATACCCTTAATTCGCCATTTTCTGCTTGCCCAAACTTGTGGCGGAATATAATGAAAAACCTTTATACCTTTGCCCTTCAAGCGTTTTGCAACCCTTAAGTTAAACGTTCCGTAATCAATCAAAAGAACCAAATCCGGCTTACACTGATTAATTATATAATCTGCAACCCTCTGTTCCAATTGCAAATGCTCAATTGCCATAGATAAGCTAAATCCAAACCCTGACATTTTTGAATGGTCGCAAAAAATCTTAGCACCGGCAGCCTTCAGATTATCTCCGCCAATACCCTCAATTTCAATATCGGGATACTGCTGTTTCAATATTGCAGCAACCCTTCCTGCATGCATATCACCAGAATACTCACCGGTTATAATAAAAACTTTTCCCATATCACTAAACTGCCATTATTACAATATTGTGCTTGTTTGCATATTTGATTACATCTTCTCTATCAACAATAATTGTTTCACCCGCTTCAACTGCAATCAAATCAGCTTTATACTTACGCATTGTTTTTAAAGTTCTAAGCCCGATTGCAGGAATATCAAACCTTTTATCCTGAGATGGTTTTGCAACCTTTATTACACGAGAATGTTTCTTTGCAATCTTACATCCGCGTCTGATACATTTGTCAGTACCTTCAATCGCTTCAACTGCCATTATCATCTTATCTTTTATTACAACAGATTGTCCGATATCCAATTTCCCCGTTTCTTTCGCAAGCCAATAGCCATAATTTACGTCATCAACCTGCTCTTGAGTCGGCTGAACTTTGCCCAAAATTCCTGAAGGTATCATCAAATTTTTGATAAAAAGAGTCTGATCCAAAATTGTAATTCCAATCTTTTCAAGCTCTTCTATAATCATTAGCATTACTTTATCATCATTCAAACGAATTGCTTTTTTCATAAAGTCAATTGCTCTTGCGTCAAACTTAGGACGCTTTAACAAAATAGTCTTGCTTACCTTGCCCAAAAAAGTAATCTGTTTAATACCTTCTGTTTTCAAAGCGTCTTCAATTTTCTGAACTTCCCCAGGGCAGAAAGAGTAAACTTTTGAGCAATACTTCTTCAATTGAGAATAATTGTCATTAGAAAGCGAAATCGCAACTACATCAAATCCGTTTTCTTTTGCATATTGCGCCATCTTCACGGGTAGTAAACCGTCTCCTGCGATTAAACCTTGCTTTTGTTCTAATGTAACAGCCATTCTCGTCCTCCAATTCCTATTTTTATATTACTACAAACAAAACAAAATACAAAAAAGAGGGAGGGAAGGGGGTAAATACATGGGCTTGTCGCGAGACTACTGAAAAAAAAATGAATAAGAGGTATAAAAAATAATTCTAAGGCTGATTAAGCCGAAGAATCCAGCCGATTTAATAATGTAGCTGAGTAGATAATGTCTTAAAAGTCATTGCTACGGTGCTGCGCGCCGTAGCAATCTACCAAATGAAGCAAGATTAAATAATACCTCTTGCAAGCGGTCTCCAACACCTAGATGGATCTTAAGATAATATGGTGCAAAAAAAATGGAACTTTTTGTGTTCCATTTTTTAATTTTTTTATTTTTATACTTCTGGTTCTTCTTCTTTTTTCTTGTGTTCATCGTCATCCGACTCTTCAGAATTATCTCCTTCCGGAGTTGTCGGTGGAGTTGCTCCAACTCCGTTTGTACCGTCAGGACTTTCTTCTGAACCGTCAGCACTACCTGTTTCGGCATTCCCTTCTGTTTCATTTTTGCCGGAGGTTCTTCCTAGCGGGTACTTACCGTTTTCAACATCAGTTAATAAGCCGTTCATTTTATTTTCAATACCTTTGTATTCATCAGAGTTGTTATACGGATCGAGTTGTTGTTTTAAATCATCAGCTGAGCCTTCGTAAACTGAACCGTCAGCATTCTTGTAAGTTACATTGCCTTCTTCGTCTTTTATTTGAGTTATTGTATTGCCGTCTTTATCGGTGTACAAGAAGTTTCCGTCCTCGTCTGCTTTCGGATATCCACGTTGTGCAAATACTTCTGCTAATCCTGTGTAATCACTGCCGTCAAGGTTTTCGTAGACAGGGTTGCCTTCATCATCGACCATTAATGTACCGTCCTCGCCCATTCTTTGACGCAATTGATCTCCGTTAAGAGTCGTGAATAAAGGTCTGCCTTCTTCGTCTGTCATTTGAATTGCTTTTGAGGCATCCAAGAATGAAGCATTGCCACCCATACCGCAACCATAGTTGTGTGTAGCATCTGCGACAATGTTCATTACGGTATAGTCAACTTCGTAAGCCGCAATAGCTGCTTTTTGTTGGTTTGTTAACTCTATGCCGGCTTCTTGCATTTTTAATAATTTTTTGTATTCTGCTTTGTTGAGCATTGGTAGCTCTTCACCTTCTGCAAGTGCGAACAATTCTCTTATTGCAGCGTACATTTTTTGTTGATAGTACTGAACCATAGATGTAATATATTCACGGAATCTTACTTCATCTGTATCCAAACGTTTTGTAACAGATGTTATTTGACCGTCTGAATTAAAGTTCATGTGGACTGTCTTTAGTCCTTGTTCCGTATTTACAACATAGTTTCCTTCTTGGTCTTTGTATAGACCTTTAACCATTGTCATTTCAAGGGGTTCACAGTCTCCACTGCACATTCCGTTGAAACAACTAGAAGATGCACTCTCACCTTTATGGAAGGTCGTTTCTAAGTCAATTTCGTTATCAATATAAACATCATTGTGAACATTGCCATCTTCGTCTTCATACAAGTGCTGAACAACACCATATTGTTCGTATATAGATGGATCGTACATGCCATCCATTGCTTCAAAGTCAAAGTTTACATTGAACGTGACAATATCAGCAAGAGCCGGATTTGCCTGAATCATTGAAACCATTTTGTCCAAACCGGTTAATGTACTTACAGTTACTTCATAATGTGACACACCGGTAGTCGAGTCTACAATTGGAGTAAGCGCGTCAACACCATCGATATTTAATATGTCATCAATAGGAAGTCCGCCTGAAAGTTCATATATAGTTACCTGAGCGTCGTTCATGTACCAACCGTACCATTCACCTTTGAAGTCTCCATCAACATCAAGATTACCTTTGTATTCGGAATTACAAATTGCAATATAAGTACCGTTAGCACAACCGATAAATCCGCCGGCTCTACCTGTCTCCATTAAGAATGATAAATCACCGTCATTTTCTTCGTTATCCCAAGTGATATTAACAGAACTTTGGCAATTATTGATTGTAATAATTGTTTTACCTGCTTCACCGATTAAACCGCCTGCGGCTTCTTCGCTGAAATTAATTGTTCCGGACGTATTACAGTTAGTAATTTTTAAATCGCCTCTTGCAACACCTTCTTTGGTGGATGTATCTTGTACGTGACCGATTAAACCACCCACGTAATATTTACCTTGTGCATTTACATTTGTATCAACATTTGATATTAAGCTGTTACGTTCAACAACAGGATTGCCAAGCATATCATAATAGGCAACGTCATCAATTTTGCCGGCTAATGCACCGACTCCTTCGTAACCTGAAACTTCGCCGCTAACGGTAATATTGTTGAATGTTGTGCTTTTTGCTAAGCCTGCAACGATACCTATGCCGGATGCACCGTTGATAAAATCATCTGCAGCTTTAACTTTAGCATCAATAAAATCAATATTGCTGATTGTAGCATTATCCGTAACACCAAAGAAACCTACGTTCTTTGCATTTGCTTGGTCAGTAACATCAATTAATAAATTCTTAATGCCATATCCGTTACCATTCAATTCGCCGGTAAACGGGCTGCTTTCATCACCAATAGGTGTCCAATTAATGCCTTCTAAATCAATATCACCCATTAAAATGTATTTACCACTAGGGTTATTGGCAATGGCTTTTAAATCCTCAACAGATTTAATAATTGTATAACCTTGTGCAACGGCTTCTTCCTCTGTCAATGGGGTAAAGTCATTATTTCCGTTAACTTCTTCTGTTTCATCGGTAGCTTCGGTTTCTTCAGCTTGAGCTGCTGCTTCTGCTTCTTGCAATGCTGCATTTGCGGCTTCCAATTCTGCGGTTTTTGTTGCTAAATAAGCTTCTGCATCAGCTAACGCTGATTTTGCTTCTTCGGCATTAGCTTGAGCTTGAACGGCTTCGTCGCGTTCTTTTTTTGCGGTTTCTTCTGCATCTTTAACTTCTTGCGTTTTTGCATCTAGTTCTTGCTTAATCTTATCAGCTTCATTTTGTGCATTTTGAAGTTCTTGGTAAGCTCTATCTACAGCACTTTGTGCTCTGGCAATCGCATCTTCATCTCCGCTTGCCTGCGCCTGTGTTAATTGAGTTTGAGCGTTCATATATGCAGTATTTGCAGTGGAAACTCTGACATTGGCGCTGTCATATCTTGTCTTAATAGCAGCAACTTCCGCGTTCAACTGCACAACTTTGGCATCAGCAGCGTCTGCCTCACCGGATTCCTTTGTAACAGCGGCAGCTGCTTCTGTATCTTTTTGAGCAGCATCCGCTTTTGCCTGTTCAGCGGCTTCTTTGGCTTGCTGTGCAGCTTTTTGTCTCTCCTGTGCCTTTGCTAATGCTTCTGAAGTGTCAATACTAACGCTCATATTAATCTCCTTTTTTCGTTTTTATTTAAACTATATAATATATAACGGCTTTTTTTTTGATAACTTTAATAAATTTGAAAAATTGTTACAAAAGTTCATAATATCGTTTGATATGTGCGAGTATAATATAAGTATGGCAGTTTGTTTCTTTTATGGGGACGAGGATTATAATATTGAGATTGAACTTGAGAAAATGAGTTCAAAGCTTAATCCTGACTTCAAATCAATGAGCTTACAAGTTTTGGATAATCCGGATTTTAGTACGTTAATAAATGCATTGCGTACAACTCCGATGATGTTTGGTGATATGCTTGTTATAGTTAATGCTGATGATTATTTTTTATCAAATAAAAATTTTTTTGATGATAAAGAGTTGGAAGAAATAGAGGATGCTTTAAAAAATAATCCTGATACTTTGAATGTGGTTTTTGTACTGCATTTGCCTCGCAACGAAAATAAAAAACCTGATTCAAGACGAAAATTGTATAAGATTCTTTCTAAATACAATGTAAAAGAATTTCCGACATTTAAAACTTATAAAACGGCTGAAATTGCAGCTTGGATAAAATCTCAGGCTAAAACAAAAGACATTGTGCTTGAGGATAACGCAATATCGCTTTTTATAGAGCAAATCGGTAACAATTTGCGAGAATTTAATACGGAATTGGACAAACTTAAGCTTATGGCTTATCCTGATAAAAAAGTTACTAAGAAGATGGTTGAGGAAATTTGTATTTCTAATGAAGATTTGTTTAATTTTACGGAATTGATAATGAGGGGAGAGCAAGATAAGGCGCTTTTAGAATTCAGCAAGCTGTTAGATAAAAAGCATCCTCTTGAAATATTATCTGCCGTTCAAACAATGCTTCGCAGATGGATAATATTAAAAACAAAGACTTCTTTGTCGACTGCTGAACTATCAAAACTAACGGGGCAACATGAATTTGTTGTAAAACAGACTTTGCAGAAGCTTAAGAATACAGGACTAGGGGAGCTTGTAAAACTCAAACAGAATCTTTTTGAAGCGGAGTGCAGAATCAAATCCGCAGAATCAATAGACATTGTTTCGGAGGTGGAATGTGCTATTATCAGATAAATATCCGTTTTTAACAGATTATTTTACCCAAGCATTAATGGAAAATCAGCGAGCTTTGCCTCAAAGTATTTTGTTTTATGGTAATGATTTTGATGTTCAGTATACATTTGCGAATGAAATTGCAAGGTTTTTGAATTGTACGGAAGATAAAAAAGATAATTGTGAATGTTTGAATTGCAGATGGATTAGGGGAAACATGCACCCTGCCGTTCTCACGATTTCCAGACTGGATAATAAACCTGAGGATGATGATTCCAAAACTGTTATATCAATAAAACAATCGCAAATGATTAAAGAAATGTTGGTATCTGATTCTGAATTTCACAGAGTGTTTATTTTTTGCGGAAGAGACGATGATGGAAATATTTGTGGACTAGATTCTCAAAATTTTCAAGCAGAAACTGCAAATTCGCTTTTGAAAATTATTGAAGAGCCACAACCTAGAATTACGTTCATATTTTTAACAAGGTATATTGAAGATGTCTTACCGACGATTATTTCACGCTCACAGTGCTTTTTTGTACCGTCATTTAAAAAGGTTGACTATGCTTATGATATGATATCCGGTATTTTTACGGACTATTTGGACTTTAATCGAAAAGATGTTTTTGATATAGCACAACGACTTAATGATATGACAAAAGAATACTCTGCGTTACAAATTCTTGAGAGTATCCAGAATTATATTTTGGCTTTGTTAAAAAGCAACCCGCGAAATACAGAATTAATCAAGCATATTGAATACGTTGAAAATGCGAAACATCAAGCAAAATTAGGGATAAGACCGATTAATATTTTTGATGAATTGTGTTTGAAGCTTATAAATTAAAAAATCTTATCGTTATCGAGCAAGTGAAATGCTTGTTACTCCCACGTTTCTTGCACTATCCATAAGTTTTACAACAGCTCCGTGCTCAGCATCATCATCAACTTGTATCAAAAGTCCATCCGGATGTGATTTAACATTATCAGCAACAGTTTTTTCTAAGTCTGTAGCACTGATTTCAATTCCGTCAAACAAGTATCTGTTATCGGATGTAACACTAAAATTCATAATTTTACTGTCTTTTACGATTTGTTCCTGATTAACAACTTCCGGCACGGCAAGATTCAATCCTTGTTGATCTAAAAGTGGTGCTATTACCATCATGATGATTAGTAACACTAAAAATATATCTGTAAGCGGTGTTATATTTATTTCATTAAAACTGTCACGCATTAGTCACTCCAATTGTCGTATTGATTATCCTGCGGAAGCGCGGTTGTCGCGCCGTCTATTGTGTTAAAGTTGTTGCTTATTGTATTTGCAGTTCCATCTTCCAACTGCTTCTGTTCCTTTTTGTTTAACGGTTCACCGGCTACAATGAGCTTTTTGTAATGAGCATCTTGCGCCGCATCCATAATGTCCATTATAATTGAACTTTTAACTTTTTCGTCAGCTTTTACAACAACTTCTGCATTTTCGTTATCACCTTTTAACAGCTCTAAATCTGTTGACAACATGCTTAGCGACGAACGTTTGTCGCCAACATAAACAGCGCCGTCTTTTGTAACAGAGATCGTAACTTTGCCCTGTTCAATGGACATCCCGCTATTAACTTCCGGTACGGAAATCGTATTGTCTATTGATTGAAAAGTAGGTGCAACTACCATCATTATAATCAATAGCACCAAGAAAATATCCGTAAGCGGTGTTATGTTTATTTCCGTAAATAAAGCTTTTTTGCCTGTTTTTATACCCATTATTTTCTCTTTCCCCCTTTCCTGAAGGAGGGGCGTCAATACCTAACCCAATGCAACACTTGATTGTGATTTCACGCCCGCATCTTCTTCAGAATCAACAAAACTTAAGAACAAAAGTTTTATTAGTTGGAAATCATCCTCAAATCTTCTTACGGTTGATTGGAATGTGTTATAACAAACAACCGCGATGATAGCGACACCAAGACCGAATGCCGTAGCAATTAATGCAGAACCGATACCCATAGCTACCGCTGCGGATTGGTTACCTTGAGAAGCTAGATCTTGGAATGTGTACAAGATTCTTACAACGGTTCCGAATAAACCTAAGAATGGAGCAACACCACCGATTGTACCTAAGATGGTTAATCTGTGTTCAAGTTTTCTTGTTGCAAGAGCTGATGCGATATCGAATGAACGAGAAAATCCTTTTTTTTGTTCTGATAGGATTCTTACGGCTTCTTCCGTAACTTCTCCGATAATACCACCGCACTGTACTGCAAGGTTTTGTGCGCCCATAAGGTTGTTTTTAGCTAATTCCTTTTGTAATCTTGGAATAAACTCAATTACATTTCTTTTGTTTGCGTTATAAAAAGCCGCTCTGTCAATTGCAACCATAACTGTTAAGATTGAACAAATAAGTATCGGCAACAGTACCGGCCAATCTAATTGAATTGAATGTAATAATAATTCCATAATATTCACCCCTTTATCTTTTTTCTCTAATTATCTTCTCTTTAAATTTAACTGTACCATCCTATGCTACTAATATCTTGAGGCATTGAATACGTTATAGTCAAATGTAAATTGTATATCAATACTCTGTCCTTTGAAGTCTCCCGGTAGCGGTCTGAACGGAGCTGTTAACTCAACAGCCTTTAATGCAGCTTGGTCAGCAGATGGCATGCCCGAGGATTTGTGTACTCTGCAAGAAATCAATCTTCCGTCTTTTGCAATTTTGAATAAGAGTACGACTCGTTTGCTTTCATTTCCTTTTGGAGGATCCCAATTAAGCTTGATACGGCGTTGAAGTTCTCTCATGTAAGGACCGAAATCAGGTTCTCTGAGTGCATCAATTCCGGGAGCACCTCCGCCACCTCCGGGATTTCCTAAATTACCTGAACCTCCTCCGGCTCTGCCTAATTGACCGCTACCTCCGCTCGCAGATGGTGAAAGTGATGGTCTTGGCGCATAAGTGCTGCCGGAAGATGACGTTCCGCTTCCTGTATTTCCGCCGGACTTAGCACCTGTAGGAGCTGACGTTCCGCCAATCGGTCCTGTTGCTAAAGTCTTCCCGACAGGAGCACCTTTTGGTGCTGGAACCGTGAATGCTGATGATGGCTTAGGTGTTGGTGCCGGTGAAGAAATCGGTCTTGCAGATGGTCTTGCTGTCGGCGGTGCCGGTTTTGCAGGTGAAGGTTTATTTTGCGCAGTTTGCTGTGGTGCAGATGTTTTTTGTTGCACTTTGGCTGGCTGCTGCTTTACAGGAGCTTTTGGCTTCTGTTGTATTTGCTTTTGTTGTTGTTTTATTATCTTGTTTGCATTTTGTGCTGCTGCAGAAGGCTTAGAAGGCTTAGAAGGAGCAGGAGATGGCATCGAAACTTTACGTTTCGGGTCATTAATACCACCACTTCGAGAATTCATATCTGCACGATTTTTTGTGTTCGGATCTCTCGGAGTAGCTTCTTTGTCTACCAACACAAATTCAATATCCTTCTTTAGTTGTGCTTGTGGCTTCTTGAATAAACTTAAATTTATACCCATTAAAGCCAGTGCAACCGTAATTAACCAAATTAGCAAAACTACTGCAGGGTGAAGAGCTGTTGAAATTGCGAACGACTTTTTTATCGGAATGACTTCCGGTTTGCTTGTGACGATTGAAGGAAGTGTATATTCCTTTATATCCTTCTCCTCATCCTCGTCTACTAAAAAACTTTTTCTATTGATTATTGACACTTTATTCTTCTCTCTTATATACCCTATTAGAATAATAAAATTTGTTATAAATTAAATTAACCTACTTACTAATTTTCATAACTATAACTTGACGTTGAAACCGTTATCGGCTGAGTTAACATTAAGTCAATACAAGCATTCGCAGGTATTTCAACGTCATTACCTTTATCCCAAACAGATTTTATCAATCCGCCGCCGGCTCCGACCGCTGTACCTAATGCAGTACCGCGCCCTACTTCACCACCTGCAAGTGCACCAAATACTAAGCCTGATAAAGCTCCCGCAGCGCTTCCCGCTGCCATATCTTTAGCATAATCCTTTGCAACATCCATTTTTGTTCCGCCTATTAATACTCCCGAATTATCATCTGTCTTTATTACTGCTGATATCGGAATTTGAGTTCCGTATGGTGTAAGAATTTGCGTAAATCTTATGCATAGTTTTCCGTTCATGCTTCCGCGCTTTGCTTTAGAGGCTTCAATAACAGTACCGTTAATTGTACTTCCTACCGGCGCAATAAGCTTATTATTGTAGTAAAAATCTGAATTTAAAGCCATTGACACGGTTTGCCCGACTGTAGCCGTTGCAGAAGAAAGTTGTGTAGTAAGCATTGCCGGCATCGCAGTTCCGGCAGGAACCATTACAACACTACCTTGAAGCGGCTGAGAAGGGGTGTATTGCATAGGCTGCATTACGTATGGGTTGTTGTTATAAGCAGGTTGAGTCGATTGCTGAAAATTATAATTTGAATCTGCAAAAACAGCTCCATTTGCACACAATACAGCGATTAATAATAACGCAAACAGTTTATTCTCCATAAGAATCCCTCCCCTTATTACATTTTAATATCAATGAAAATTTTGTCAATTTATTAAGGTGTGCGTAATGTGTATGGGTTGCACCAATACAACTATTAAATCAGCTCCTGCTGCAACAGTAACATGTTCTCCCATTTTTCTGCTTGCTCCCGGAACGCATTGTAGTGTTCCCATTGCTCTAAACATTGCCCAACGCTGGTAGTGCGGCATGCGTAAATATTTTTCAGGAGCCGTCAATCCGCCTCCTATTATATTGTTGTTAGCACTATATATAAAAGCTTTAATCGGAATTTCATATCCGTCAGGAAGGTATAATTTGTTTACGAAAACTCGCATTGCTGCATGTGTACCGATTATAGGCTCGTTCTTTTTATCAATGTATCCTGTTAATTTTGAACCGGTCGGGATTACATTTTTGTCATAAAGATATATATCAGATGTTGTTTCCAGATAAACTTTATCACCTTCTTCGCAATATGCGGTAGAAAACTCTTGTAAAGATATAACAGGAATGTGCGTGCCCGTCGGAACATCAAACTCGTCATAATCTCTGAGTTGCGGTAGAGCAGAGATTGGCAAGGTTGTTATTATCAGTAAAATTAATGCAATAAGTTTTTTCATCCTTATTATTATATAATGCAATGGACGAAATTGTAAACAAATTACCCTTTTTCTTTAAGATATTCCTTTACAAGATTAATTGGTGTAGCAAATCCGATACCGATATTTGAAATATTATTATCGGGATTGTATATAGCTTGATTTATTCCGATAATTTCTCCTTTTTCGTTAAGAAGAGGCCCGCCGGAAGAACCAGGGTTAATTGCAGCATCTGTTTGTATACGATTTTTTGTATAATCTATTCGTGAAATTATACCTTGTGTTAAAGTCCCGCTAAATCCAAACGGATTACCTATTGCCAGCACTTTTTCTCCTACTTTAATTTTTGCTGAATTTCCCAATTTTACGGTCTTTAATTCTTGCGTGGTATCAATTTTTAAAAGAGCGATGTCTTTATTTTCACCGAAACGCTTAAGCACTTTTGCGGTATAGTTTTGCCCATTATAAGTCGTTACCACAACTGATTTGCCGACATCAACAACATGCGCACTGGTAAGAATTATTCCTGACTTATCAATGATACATCCTGTTCCGCATGATAAACCATCTGATAATTGAGAATCGACAGACACAATTGCGGGATTAATTTTTTCATATATGGTAACGGAAGTTCCTTTACCAAATGCGAAAACAGGTGCGGTAAAAACAGTGAATATTATTAGTAAAATAAGCTTTTTGAACATATAGTCTCCTGTGAAAAATAATCGCAAAGATTACATTGTATTGCAATTGTCATTTTAATAGCTTGAGGGCTATATATTGCCAGTATTCAAATTTTAATGTATAATGAACGAGATGTTATATCACAATCGACACAAAAGGAGAAAATTATGTCAAGAATTGAAAGTTTTAAAAGAGCTTTGAGCGAAAAAAGAGCTGTAAAGATTATTGCAGGTATTGATAATTTCAATGTTGAAAAAGTAAGAAAAGTTGTAATGGCTGCTTCAAATTCAGGAGCAAGTGCAATTGATATTTGTGCAAATCCTGATATTATTGCAATGGCAAGACAAATGACTGATTTACCATTGTTTGTATCATCAATTGAACCACAAGAATTAGCACATGCTGTTGCATTGGGTGCTGATGCTGTAGAACTCGGAAACTTTGATGCTTTGTACAAAAAAGGACAAACATTTACTGCTTCTCAAGTATTAGAACTTGCTAAAGAAACCAAAGAACTTATTGAAGATACATTCTTCTGCGTTACAATCCCTGGTGAATTAGAAATTGCAGAACAAATTGAACTTGCAAGAGCTCTTGAAGATTTGGGTGTTGATTTAATTCAAACTGAAGGTCATTTCTCAAACGAAGCACCTTCAAACGGTGTAAGAGGTTTGATTGAAAGAGCTGAACTTACAATTTCAAACACAATAGAACTTTCAAGAAATATTGAGTTGCCAATAATGACAGCAACTGGAATTAACCCTACAACAGCCGCTCTTGCATTTGCAGCAGGTGCTTCTGCTATTGGTTGTGGTTCTTGTGTAAACAAATTAGATTCTGAAATTTCTATGCTTGCCGTATCAAAAAGCTTGGTTGAAATTGCAGAAAGAAATGCTCAATATACAGTAGAATTAGTCTAATTTAATTCAATTTAATTTATGCTTAAAACTTCCTTTGATTTTAAAATCAGAGGAAGTTTTTTGTAACTATTAAAAGGTCGAAATATTGATGTTTATTGATTGCGAACTCTGCAAAAGTGTAAACTTATGTAACGAAATGTAACAATTTACAAGAAACGAGCGGGAA
>CAZCZF010000018.1:0-28584 GCA_964503025.1 uncultured Vampirovibrio sp.
ATCTAATAAGAAACCATCCTCTCTATTTACTACATTTAATAAATCTGCATCAATTTCATAAGGCAATTCGTAAGTTGTAGTTTCTTTAGTTTCATCATAAGTTCCAATAGCTTTAATTTTTCTATCTAAGTGAACCAAGAAACCTAAACCTTCATCTTCTTGTTTCTGAGTGCAGTTTAACTTTTCTAAATAAATACCATCTTCATATTGGATTGTGATATATAACCAGTTATCAATAAAATCAACATTTAAGATTCTTTGAGCCTTATCTATTGTCCATTTATGCCAAGAAGATTGAGCTTTGGAATCTGAAGTATAATAATAATTGTAAACATAAATTGTGTTTGGTTCATTCTGAGATAATAAACAAATAATATTATTAATTGTATTTCCTGCCATCTTGAAAATTTTAGCTGGTAAGTAACAAGGTATGGAGTAGTGTAAATTTTGAAATTGGATTTATAGAATTACTGGAAACAAAATCAGGTAAAAGCCGTAAAATACCAATATCAGATAAATTGAGAGAAATTCTTTTCAATAATTTACAAGCAAATACTGGGAGTGAATATGTATTTATAAATCCAATAACAGGTAAACCATACAGCAATATAATGAAATCTTTTAAGAAAGCTTTAAGAGCAGCTAATATAGAAAACTTCAGATTTCACGATTTAAGACACACAGTAGCTACAAGACTTGTAGAAAAAGGTATAGATTTAGTTGTGGTGAAGGAGATATTAGGACATTCAAAAATAGATACCACTTTAAGATATGCACATGCAGTCCCTGAAAGAAAACTTGCAGCAATATCAGTTCTTAATTCATATAATTAGGATTTAATTCAAAATAAAAAATGGACATATACTGGACATAAAAATAAACTCAAAAATTTAAGAGGGGTCAAAACCCTTCTTAAATCAAGAGTTCCACAAAAGAATTAAAATAGATAATTAGTGTTACAATCTAAACTCCTGAGAAAGAGTTGTATTCCAATATTTACAGATTTTTAGGATACATTATATGCCTTACCATAACCCCAGCCCTCTTATTTACTTTTTATTTTTATTGTATAATCTCCTTATACTTTTTATGGAGAAATTTTTATAATGAAAGTAAGTGTAAAAGTTCCTGCCACATCGGCAAATATAGGGCCTGGTTTTGATTGTTTAGGTTTGGCTCTTCCTATCTATAATACAATTACGATTGAAGAAACGGTTTTGCCTGGGACAGGAATTGAAATAAATTTGATGTCCGAGGAAGAAGTTATTGATGAAATGATTTTTGATAACATACCTCGTGATGAAAACAATATTGTGTACAAAGCAGTAGAAATGCTCTACAATTCAATTGGACAAGAACCTTCAGAATTGAAAATTAACATTCAATCCCAAATCCCGATAACACGTGGTTTGGGAAGTTCTGCTGCGGTTGTAGTCGGTGGCTTAATGGCAGCAAACAAGCTTCTTGGCTCTCCGGCTGATGAAACAGCGCTTCTTTCTATTGCAACAGAAGTTGAAGGGCATCCTGACAACGTAGCTCCGGCAATACTTGGAGGTTTTGTTTTAGCTTCTCAGGAAGATGACGGAACTATTGAATACAGAAAACTTAATTGGCCGGAAGAATGGGATATTACTGTTTGCATTCCGGATTTTGAACTTTCAACAAATATTGCACGTTCAGTTTTGCCAGAGCAGGTGCCAATGGCGGATGCAATATATAACGCAAAGCACTTGGCGATGCTCATAGAAGCCGTTGATCATGCAGATGAAAAGCTTATGAAAATAGCGCTCCATGACAAACTACACCAACCTTACAGAGAAAAACTCGTTCCGGGAATGCGTGAAATAATGGAAGCATTCAAGCACGAAGATGGCATATTGGGTTGTGTTTTATCAGGAGCCGGTCCTTCAATGCTTATAATCTCACATAAGTATGATTTAGACAAAATCAAATCAAAAGTTCGTGAGATATGGGAAGGTCAGAGTATCAAAACAGACATACGTACTCTAAAAATCGAACAAAAAGGTGCTGAAATCCTTAGTTAAAAAAAATAGTTCCGAATGGAACTATTTTTTTGCAAGCATAAAAATGTAACATAATATATGTTGAGTTACATTTTTATAAAGTCTTTTTTTATTCAAAAATTGCCTTTTTTGCTTTACAATATTAAGTTTTATTAAGTAATTCTATACAAATCGCAACCTTGCAACTCACTATTTACGTACCATTCGCATTTTTATTTAAAAAGGTAAAATTTCAAGAGATTTTGTACAAAACCCAAATTTTAGTTTTATTTTTTTCTTGTTCATTTTCTCTTCTTATTTGCGAAGCAAGAAGAGAAAACGAACCAAAAGAGAAGAACCACGCAATCGTTTTCGACATTTTCGCTACGCTCAAATGTAAGTATTGTTGGGCTTACGCCCAATCTCTTTCGCTCACTATTGTTGCGCATGCGCAACACGCTCGCGCAGTAAAAAATGTAACTCAACATATATTTTGTTACATTTTTTTAACAGGATTTAGGGAATTAAATATAAAAAGGAGAATTAAAATGGGAGTTTTAACAGGATTTAGTAGATTAAGTGGCATGTTTCGCTCAGGAATTAATTTTTCAAACTATGCTTCAATGACAGAAAATGCAGCTCGACAAATGACAGGAAACTTGCCAAAAGATTTACTTAGCGTGCTTATTAAAGGAAATCCTACACGAAAAGGAGAGAGTATAAAAAATATACAAACAATATTTGAAGAAACAGCAGGAGTTCTTAAAGGTATTGATAAATTGGAAACACAAGCTATTAATAGAACACCTGCTACATTTAGTTCTCTTGAACGCATATGGGGGAAAAGGAGTGTTTTTTTCTGGAAAAATGATCCTTTATATGCAGAGAGAGAATTAGAAGCTGTTATTAGAGCAGAAGAAGTTTTATTAAAAGGACTAAAAAAAGAACTTCCTGAATTAAAAAATATCATAATTTCACCACTTGGCTCAGGTAACTTTGGACTAACATATAGATGTAAATTTTTAGGCGGAAACGGAAGTGAAATTATATCAGATAAAGTAATCAAAATTTATCGAGAAAAAGGAGTCTGTGACAAAATAGGTGAAGTCGCAATTTCTTTCATGCGAAGAATAGTAAACGGACCTGAATTGGAAAAGTCATTGAAAACTAGATTGAAAAAAGCAAAAGACCCCGATAAAATAAAAGAGATCAACAAATTACTGAATAAACTTCCGGCTCTTCGTCGTCTTTTGAATCGAAGTATAGATAAGCTAACAAAAACTAAAAATGATATGTCAGCGGAACACGGTGCAGCTGCAGAAGCTAACATTGCTGAATATATAAAATTTTTTAGTGGTCACAAAATATCACCAGAAGACGGAATTGTTATTCCTGATATGTTTGGCTTGGGCAAAACAAAATTTGCGTTGTCAGAATTTATTGGAAAAAACAGGAAAGCAACAAAAGAATTTTCATTTAAACGTTTAGGCGTAGAACACAATGATTTTAAATGTAATCCTGGTAATGGTATTAATGGTATTTGTATTGATCTCGGCGGAGTTTCGCCTATATCATCTAAAATCGGATCAGAACTGATTGGTAATAAAAATAGACTGCGCGTGATAAAAAATTTATATGAAAATGGTAGTGTAAAAAGCAATGATGAAATTAGTAAAATTTTACATGACGCCTTTACTAATCAAAAAATCTCCAAGGAGCTAAAAAACAACATAGAAACGATTTTTCAAAGTTAATATGTAATACAAGCAAAGCGGCGCGAGCTTCGCTCGCGCCGCTTTGTATACTTGAAAAAATCAATTACGCATTGATATCTTTTACTGATAATGCGATTCTGTGTTCTTTCGGAGTAAATTTCTTGATTAACACATCAACTTCAGAACCTACTTTGAACATATTGAACGGATTTACGTTTTCGTCAGACATTTCTGAAACAGGAAGCAATGCTTCTACTCCAGGGAAAATGTTGATGAAAGCACCGAATGTAGTTACTTTATTAACAGTTCCTTTTACGATTTGTCCTTCTTCAAATTGTCCTTCAATTTGTTGCCAAGGATTTTCACCCATTCTTTTAAGAGAAAGTGAAATTCTCTTCAATTCTGTATCAATCTTGATAATTTTAACTTCAATTGTATCACCAAGAGTCAATACGTCAGAAGGGTGTTTAATTCTTTGCCAAGAAATTTCAGAGATAGGAAGAAGTCCGTCAATACCATTGATGTCTACAAATGCACCAAAATCAGTGATTCTTACTACGTTACCTGAAACAACTTGATCTTCTTCCAATGAAGAAAGAACGTTATCAACAACTTGATCTCTTTGCTCAGCAACTGCTTGTCTTTGAGAAAGGATAAGTTTGTTTTTCTTAGGATCAGCTTCAAGAACTTTAACTTCGATTTTTTGATCAACAAGACCTTCAAACGGAGTTCCGGTTCTAAGTTGAGATGATGGAATAAATCCTTTAAGATCTGCAACATCAACCAAAACACCACCCTTAACAGTTGAAACAACCTTAGCAAGAATTGTGTCGCCTTGGATTTTTGCATCATTAAGTTGAGCCCAAGCTTGAGCAAAGGCAATTCTCTTCAATGATAATTGCATAGCATCTTCATTGTTTTCTTCTTTAAGAACGTAAAATTCTCTTGTGTCACCGATTTCTAATTCTTCGATATCACTTGAAAGTTCTCTGTTAGATAAGAATGCTTCCATTTTTGCACCCTTAACGCTTACCAAATAACCTTCTGATTCTTTTTTAATTACTGTACCTTCTACGATATCAGCTACGTTATTAGATTTTGCAAAGCTTTCTTCTAATAACATTTCAAATTCGTCACGAATTTCTGTTGTTGTCATTTTTTTTATTTTCCTTTCTTTTTTGTAATTCTTTTGTATCTTTTGGAGTATTTGGTAACTTCAACTTATTTACCCCTACCCCTTTATTTTTTCTATGACTTTGTCTATTATTTTTTGTGGAGTTGAAGCTCCTGCTGTAATGCCGATTGATTCAACATTTGCAAATACTTCTTCATTCAATTCTTTGTCATTTTCAATATGAATTGTTTTTGTGCAATCTTTTAAAATTTCAGCAAGATGAGTGGTATTTGCGCTCTTTTTAGAACCTACGACAATCATCAAATCACTTTCTTTAGCAAGTTCTTTTGCTTCTCTTTGCCTCATTGCCGTTGACTGGCAAATTGTATTATAAATTAAAATTTCCTTTGCTAAAGTATTCAAATGATTAACAATTAGATTTAAAGAAGAAACCATCTGAGTAGTTTGTACAACCACTCCGACTTTGCGGTGAGACTTAATTTGAGCTTCAAAAGGTTTAAGTTCCTCGATTGTGGTCGCAACAACTACATTATTTGAATACAACTCTGCATTAGCACGAATAGCCATCACTTCCGGATGATTAGGTTTGCCGACAATTACTACGAAATAATCGTTCTGCGCTAATTCAATAGCTCGTTGTTGAACTTTTTTTACGTCAGGACAAGTTAAATCAACAAGCTCAAACCCTGCTTTTTTGATTTTTTCAAAAACTTCCGGTGCCTCACCGTGACTTCTTACAACACAAATTCCTTCACCTTTTTCGGGAACGCTGTCAATTGTTTTTATTCCCATTTTGTCAAGCTCATTAATGACATCAGTATTGTGAATAAGCTCACCTAAAATATAAATATTTTTCTCAGGATTATCTTGTTTAAGCTTCACAGCAGTCTCTACGGCGCGTTTTACACCGTAACAAAATCCTGCAAATTTGGCTAGTTTAATATTTGGATTACTCAAAAATTTTGTAATTCACTTTCTAAAAGAACTAGAGGTTTCCCTCCGTACCTACATTAAATAATAAACAAGCCTAAAAGTAAAGTTCAACTCATTCATTTTTACAAAATAAAAAGCTTGGCTACAAAACCAAGCTTTTTTGTTTATACATAACTAAATTATTTACCCAATTGGCTCATAACTTCATCAGCAAAGTTATCGTTTCTCTTTTCAAGACCTTCGCCTAATACAAATCTATCAAACTTAACGATAGAGAATTTGCCACTGATAAGTTGTTCAATTGTTTGATCTGGGTTTTTAACAAACGGTTGTTCTATTAAACATCTTTGAGCCATTAATTTGTTAACTCTGCCTTCAACAATCTTAGCTCTAATTTGTTCAGGTTTTTTAGCCAAGTCTTCTTTACCCATTTCAATTCTTGTTTCTTCTTCAATTACAGAAGCAGGAATATCATTTCTTGAAACAAATTCAGGAGCAGCAGAAGCGATGTGTAAGCAAATATCTTTTGCCAAAGCATCATCTTTTGCAGAAACTTCAAGCAATACACCAATTTTACCATTGTGAATGTAAGTAGCAGTGTTACCTTCGTATCTTACAAATCTTCTAACTGTAATTTTTTCACCGATTGAAGCTATTTTTTCTTTCAAAACTTCTTCAATTGATTTTCCGCATTTTGGGCAATTAGAAGCAAGTAGAGCTTCTACGCTTGCAGGATTTGATTCTGCAACAAATTCAGCCAAGCTGTTTGTTAATTCGATAAATTCAGCATTCTTAGCAACGAAGTCTGTTTCACAGTTAACTTCAATCATTGCTCCAACTGAATCTGAAACGAAAGATCCAATTCTACCTTCAGCAGCGATTCTGCCCATTTTCTTTTCAGCAGAAGCGATACCTTTTTGGCGTAAAACTTCCATTGCTTTTTCCATGTCGCCATCAACTTCAACCAATGCTTTTTTAGCATCCATCATACCTGCGCCGGTTTTATCACGAAGTTCTTTTACCATTGTAGCTGTTATATTCATTTATAATTCTCCTTATTTATATTAAGTAAATAAGTTAATAGGTAAATAAGTGAATAAGCAATAAAAGATTATCTACTTATTCACTTTATTTTTATTAACTTTACACGCTAGCAACTTCAACGCCTGCATCTGCAGCAGTAATTGATTCCGCTTTACCTTTTGTTGCGTTGTTTTCTCTCAAAGTTTTTCCTTCCAATACAGCATCTGCCAATTTAGAAGTGATTAATTTGATTGAACGGATTGCATCATCATTACCAGGGATAATGTAATCAATACCATCCGGATTTGCATTTGTATCAGCCAAACAAATTACAGGAATGTTTAATTTGTTAGCTTCTTTAATAGCGATATCTTCTTTTGCTTGGTCTACAACGAAGATAATATCAGGTAAACCGCGCATTTCTTTAATACCGCCCAAAGTTTTGCTTAATTTTGAAAGTTGTCTGTTAAGTTGAGCTTGTTCTTTCTTAGGTAATTTTTCAATATGACCAGAAGCAACGAAGTCTTCCATTTCTCTAAGTTTGTTAACTCTTCCTCTGATTGTTTCAAAGTTCGTTAACATACCACCCAACCATCTTCTGTTAATATAATAAGCACCTGCACGTTTTGCTTCTTCTGCAACAACTTCAACAGCTTGCTTTTTAGTACCAACGAAAAGAACATTTCTGCCTTTTGCTGCATATTCTCTTACAGCTTCATAAGCAGCGTCCAATAAATCGGTAGTTTTTCTTAAATCAAGAATATAAATACCATTTCTTGCTCCGTAAATATACGGTTTCATTTTTGGATTCCAGTGTTGTGTTTGGTGTCCAAAGTGAACGCCTGCTTCTAAAAGTTCAATAAGTGATGCTACTGACATCTTTTGTCTCCTTTTGTTTTTAACTTGTTTTACTACGGGCTGCACTGTTTCATTTAACAAATGTTAAACTAGAGCAGAGTCTATCAAACTAGTGTAACCATTAAGAATCGTAGTATAAACATACTTGTAAAGCAAGTTTGATAAATGTCAAGATAATTTAAACTTAATATTTCTTTACAAATGCTTATGATTTGTTTGTAAAAAATATGTATGTATGATATCATCCTTGTATACAATATCCAAACAATCACAGATCCTAAAGGAGAACCCTATGTTAGATTTTTTGTTTAAGAAAGAGACGAAGAATGTGTGTGAAAATTTAAACAATTTTTACTCAGAATTGAGAGAAATGCATTCTTTTGAAAGTATTTCAATTGAGCGAAAAGAATATTTAAAATCCACAATGGCAAAGTACGGGTATCTTCCTTATCCGCAAATAAAAGCTCTTGAAGAATTGACAGATGCAGAAGTTTTGTTTGCTCTTGAATCAAAGTGGGAAGCAAACGGAGTTTTTGAAAACGGACATTTTAATTTTTCAAAATCGAGCGTTCTTGCAAGAAACAATGTTAAAGATTCAACTTGGCTTCAAAAAGAAGGTCATGACATAAAACTTATTAACCTTGCCGGACTTGGCAATGGTAATAAATCTGAAGATTGCGGAAAATTTATGGATTGGTTGAGGGAATTGTTAATTTTGCCTTCCGGAAATTTGAGCAATAATATTTTTGGAACAACTATGTATTTGATTCCGTTTCATCCGCGTGAATTTGGTTGCGCATATCTTCCAACTGCAAGCAATGTTAGTTCTGCTCTTGAAGATAAATCTATATTTGAGAAAACGGGACTTAATGCTGATGCACAGGTAAAAACATTTATTCAATTTGCACAACTCGCAGGACACCCTGTTATTTATGATATATTGCCACAAACAGGAAGATTCTCGAAAATCGTTCTTACAAACCCTGATTGCGCAAGATGGTTTGACATAAATGCGCTTATTATGGAGCTTTCCAGAAATATTGACGAAGCAGCGTTGAAACTTGCTGATAAATTTTCTAAAGACGATTTAGCGATTGTAAGCGGAATTTACAAAAAGTCTGTTAAAGGCGAAAGCTACGGAGATTTAACCGAGCATTATCAAAACATTTTCAATGAAATAGATTCTCTGTTAAAAGATACAAAGATATTTCTTTCAAACTCGATGCTTGAAAAGAATATCCAAGAAAAATTACACAAAAAAGCCAAATCAATTATTGCAAGAGTAACCAAAACTAATAAAAAACTTTCTGAAAACGAAATTACAAATCAGGGAGAAATTATACAAGCATTAATTTCAGAAGGTATGTGGCCTGCTCCCGGTGGGGCTTGGTGTTCAGCAGGCGTTCCAGTTTTTGATAAAATGAGCGAAGGCGCTTCTTATCCGACATTTAAGCATTACAAATTTAATGGAGAAGATGTTACCGCATTTGCAAACCTCGATTGCCAAACTCCATATTACTTTGTATGTCTGGAAAATGGTAAATACAATAACGATGTAATTAAGTTCTTCATTGATTATATGAAAAATTTACAAGAAGAATTTAACTTTGACGGTTTTAGAGTTGATCACATTGACCACATTGTTGATGAAGTTTCTGAAAAGGACGGTGTACCGATAAGCTATAGAGCTCCAAGAAAAGTGCTTGGAATGTTAAATTCTGCAATGAAGGAAAAAATCCCGTATTTTGCAGTTTTGGCAGAATATATGTTGTGGGATAATTTCTACAAAGAATACCATAAAGACATGAATTTTGATGTTCTTTGGGGAAATGACATTGTATCACAAAGCTACAAAACTCCGGAAGCAATTGCTGATGATAATTTGAATTTAGCAAATTACAATTCGACGGCAAAGAAATCAACTCCGTTATCTATCTTAAAATCATACAATAACCAAGATGGAGAGTTTGAAGCAATTGATAGATATCCTGCACAGCTTGGTGTTCAGGGTGCATTATTCAAATGGTTTAAGTACAAATTCCTTCCGGGAGGACGCAATGCGCAAAGACCGGTTATGTACATTGATGGTGATGAATCATTTACAAAAACCGGAATGGAGCACATTATCGGCAATGAGGTTTCGCTAAAAAGAGAAAAAGATTATGACTTTTTTGCAAAATTTGACGCAATTGACAGATTTGTCAAAAATTCATCCGTCATAACAGATGGCGAAGCTCATATCATAAGACAGGACGAGGATGGTTTTGTGGTATGGCAAATTCAAAAAGAAGGGCTAAAAAACTCTATTCTGGTTGTAGCGAATTTCAATTCTCCGACAGAGAAATTCTGCGTTGAAGAAAATGGTAACAGTTGGACAGAGGAACGCGAAGGAAGGGAAGTTTTTGATAAGACAATAGAACTTTCTTGCGACTATTCAATTGTTTCCGAATTTAGATTTGACGGTGTTGATTACATAGAAGAAAAATTTGTTGCAGCTACAAATTCGCTTTCATTTGGTAAGCTGATGCCTGCCGAATTTAAGTTCTTCACTGTAATAAAATAAGTGCTAGACACTGTGGCAAATAAACACTGCCATAAGGACTCGATATAAAATAGGTAATGTTAATTCAAACCGGAATTACATTCACCTCTGGAGTATAATTTACGATTAAGTAAACTACGATTAAGTAATATAGGGATTCACCGGATAGAAATATCCGGTTTTTTATTTTAGAAGATAGTAAGTTTGATATGTAAATTTTTGTAACAATTTTTATATAAAACCTAAAGTTTTGCATTAAGTGTGCCGATATATATAGTAAACAAGGGAAAACTATAAAGGAAAGCAGGAACACAAAATGGCATTGGCAGCAAATGCATTACTTCAAATAACTGCAAGAAAGCATGACGTTAGCAATGATCTTCAACATTGCACGTTGCAGAAAAATTCGCTTTCCCGCGACATGATTCGTGTTACACAAAAATATCAAGATGCGCTCAATTCCAAAGTATATAAATGGTCTAATAACGCAGGTGCAAGTTATGTTGATTTGAGCTATTCTACTTTGATGAAGCCAGGGGTTTCAAATAAAAACAAACCTTATTTACTTACAAATAGTAGTGGTAAAGTTGTTTTGGATAGTAAATATGAAAAATATGCAGAGATGATTTCTCCGGATGGAAAAGCTGGTGGAGATTGGACTTCAAACCGTACAAAAATATTGTCGCAATTAACAGGTCTATCAGAGGATAAAATTAATAATGCGGTAACAACTTCTGTAGCTGTAACTACTGCAGCGGATAATGTTAATGCGATTCAAAAGGAAGCAAAAGAACCGGTTAACACTAATACAGCTGCTCAATTCTTAAGTAGAGCAGGAGCTGTAAATGTTAATAATACTTCTTACGACATAGCAAAATTGTATAATTCATCATCAACCTGGACAAATTTGGGTAGTGCTGCAACTGCAAAATCAGCATTAACAAATCTTTTAAATGGTTTTGCTCATAACATGAAGGATTACTTGACGGATGATGATTACAACGCATTGACAACTGCATGTAAAACTTATATGGACGCTAACGGACATTATTTTGGAGGAACGAGTGAAGCCGATAAACAAGGCTTAGAGGCAGGAACTGCCGGCATAAAGAAAAACGGTGATAATTACACGGTAAATCTAAAAACTGTTTTAGACTCTGTTCTTAGTTCTTATGAAAATGATAAAAATTCAAAACAGAATAATAGCGGTATTATGGTATATTATACTAGAGACAAAAATTCAACCGCTTGGCAAGATTGGAATACAAAACATGATGCATTACAAACAAAGTTAAATACAGCAAAGAGTGAATACAAAACGGCAGTAGACACCGATAATCAAGCTATGACGTCCGATGAAGAATCTTCTATACAATTCTACGATCAATTATTTAGTGCAATTGCTTCTCAAGGTTGGGTCTCGGATTTTATGGTTGAGGATAATGACTACTTAAATAACATGCTTCAAAACAATCAGTACTATATTACTACAATGGAAGACGGAACTGACTCGGAAGGAAAGTCTGTAACCGACTATAACCAGAGACTTGCTTCTGATTTAGATAATATTGTTTCAGTAAACAATTCTGCATATCAACAGGAGGCTCTTGTTGAACTTGAAAAAGAAAAAGCTAACATAAGCGATAAAGAATCACGTATTGACCTCAGAATGAAAAATTTAGAAACTGAATTATCAGCTCTTAATAATATGTTAAAAGGTGAAGAGCAAATTCGAGACGACAATTTTGACAGAACCATGAATCTATTTGGTTAATTAATGCAAACAAAATAATTTTATGATATCCTTTTATTATTGTATAAAGGGATTTTAAATGTTTGATTCATTATCTGATAAATTACAGGATATCATCGCTAAGACAGCGGGACAAAAAGAGCTTACACAAGAAAATATGCAGGACGCGCTCAGAGAAATAAGACGTGCGCTTCTGGAGGCTGATGTCAACTTGCGTGTTGTAAAAGCTTTTATTTCTAACATAAAAGACAAAGCAGAAGGCGAAAATGTTTTACAAGGAGTAAATCCTTCACAACAATTGGTAAAAATTGTTCATGACGAACTTGTAAGTTTGCTCGGCAAAGAAGTGTCACCGCTCGATTTTTCAGGACATCCTAATTTAATTATGATGCTTGGTTTGCAAGGTAGCGGTAAAACTACATCTTCTGCAAAACTTGCCGTCAAGCTTAAAAAAGAAGGAAGAAACCCTCTGTTAGTAGCATGTGACGTATACAGACCGGCAGCTATTACACAATTGAAAGCTTTAGGAGAACAAATTGGTGTTGAAGTATATTCAGAAGAATCAAAAGATGTTCAATCAATTATTCAAAAAGCAATTGACTATTCAAAAGAGAAGGGATTTAATACCTTAATCCTTGATACAGCCGGTCGTTTACAAATTGATACGGATATGATGGCAGAATTGCTATTGATTGACAGAATTTTCCATCCGGCAGAAAAACTGCTTGTAATAGATTCAATGACTGGTCAAGAAGCTGTTAATGTGGCTGAAAACTTTGACGCTCAATTGGGAGTAAGCGGGCTTGTATTAACAAAACTAGACGGCGATTCTCGAGGTGGTGCTGCACTAAGCGTTGTTTACTGTACAGGGAAACCTGTTAAACTAACAGGTACCGGTGAAAAACTTAACGCATTGGAAGATTTCTACCCGGAAAGAATGGCTACCAGAATTCTTGGTATGGGGGATATTGTTTCTCTTGTCGAACGAGCACAAGAAGTTTTTGATGAAAAAACGGCTCGCGAAATGGAAAAGAAAATGGCAAAAGCAGAATTTTCTTTCAATGATTTCCTCAAAATGCAATCTCAAATGAAAATGTTTGGTTCAATGGATCAACTGCTTGGAATGATTCCGGGGTTGAAAATTTCTAAAGATGACAGACAAATGATTTCTCACGAAGGTGAAAAACAATTCAAAAAAATTGAAGTTATCATTCAAAGTATGACACCTGATGAAAGAGAACATCCTGAATTAATGAACTCTTCGCGCAAAAAAAGAATTGCTCAGGGAGCGGGAATTCCTATTCATGATTTGAATGTTTTTATTAATCAGTTTGAGCAAATGAGAAAAATGATGAAAGGTTTTTCTGATGTAAAAAAAGTTTTTGGCGGAAACCCTAATAAGGCAAAACTTACGGCTCATCAAATGATGAAAAATATGAGGCGTTTTAAATGAAGTTAATTGCAGGTTTGGGAAATATAGGAAGCAAATACACCTTTACAAGGCACAATGCAGGTTTCATGCTTATAGACAGTATTGCACTTAATTCTAATTTGTCGTTTAGAGAAAATTCAAGATTAAAATGTATTATGGCAAATGCCGGTGATACACTTTTAATTAAGCCGACTACTTTTATGAACTTATCCGGTGAGGCAGTGCGTGCTGTTATGGATTATTATAAAATACCGGTAGAAGATGTTTTAATAGTTTATGACGATTTATCTTTAGAACTAGGCAAAATTCGTTTTAGACCAAACGGCTCTGACGGTGGTCACAACGGAATAAAATCAGTAATTCAGCATCTTGGAACAAAAAATGTTGCAAGATTAAAAATAGGTATCGGACCACAGCCAAGCATTCCTTCAGAAGTGTTTGTGTTACAAAATTTTTCAAAAGATGAATTGGATGTGTTAAAAGGAACTTTAAGTAAAGCAAAAGAAGGAATTGCATACTATTTTACAAACGGAATGCAAGCAGCACAAAATATTTACAATTAATGAGGTAGTACATGAATTTAGCAGAACAACTTGAACAAGATGAAAAGTACGAAGAAGCATACGCCGAATACAAAAAAATGATGGTTAATAAATCAGATGATATAGATTTGTTAACAAAGTTGGGACATTTGGCATTAATCCTTGAGAAGAAAGATGATGCAAAAATTTATTACGGTAAGATTTTGGAACTTGAACCGCAAAATCTGCTTGCACACGAACAATTGATTGACATTTTTGTTCACGAAGATAAATTCAAATATTATCTGTTGCGCGGGAATCTTCATGCATTACAACAACAATTGAGCCATGCGAGAAATGATTATAAAAAAGCAATTGATAACGCAAAAGATGCAATGGAAGCATTACCTGCAAGATACTTGTATGCAGGTTTATGTGAAGGACAAGAAAAATACAACGATGCAATTGACGAATACTTAAAAATATCGGATTATGATGAAAAAAATCCGGTTGTATTTCTAAAACTAGCTGAACTATTGGAAAAAACAGAAGGTATAATTTCTGCAATTCAAATCCTCGAACGAGGCAGACAAGAACGCGGATTTAGTGAATTTGAAGAAATTTTGGCAGGATATTATATAAGAAATTCTCAGCCCGAAAAAGCTTATGAACTTGCAAAGAACGAATTAACAAAAGCCAGAGCCTTGTTTGATATGAATAAAAACGAGGAAGGTTACGAAATACTTATGAGTGTGAAGGATAAGTTTTCTAAGGAACGATTGTTCCATTCTCTTCTTGCGCAATATTACTTCCAAAAAGATATGTTTGATGAAGCGTTCAAAGAAATTGAAGAGTATGCAAAAATTGATCCTAATTCACCATTGATTTATCAAATGCGAGCGCTGATTTACGAAAAGCAAAATGATGCTTTCAACGAGCACGTAAACTGGGGTAAATACAATATCGTACGCGGTGATAAAGATGTTGCATTAAACGAATATCTAACCGCGTATAGATTTGATGAAACCAACGTTGATTTAATTGAGACGATAGCAGTTTTATTGGAAGCAGAAGGTGACAAAACCAAAGCCAGTGAATTTTATGAAAAACTTTCGGATATAGATCCTAAACATAGAGTTGCATTAGAAAAACTCGCAGAATTTAGAGAATCTATTGGTGATAACTACGGCGCATTAGAATACCTTGACAGATTAAAAGAAATTGATCCAAGAAACCAATTTGTTCAAAACAATTACGAAAAATATAAAAACCAAGCAGAAAATGGCGGTTTTGGCGCATTCTTGAAAAGAATATTCGGGTCTAAAATGGGAGTATAGAAATTATCTTCCTATAGTAGGGACGAAATCTTCAAATTCGGGGTTAGGTTAATGAAAAGTGCATTAAAAACAGAGCTTCTTGCTCCGGCAAAAGATAAAGAAACAGCTTGCGCTGCAATAGATTGCGGTGCTGACGCCGTGTATATGGGAGCATCCTATTTTGGTGCAAGACGTAATGCTCCAAATTCCTTGGAAGATATAAAGGATGTTGTTGACTATGCTCATAAATTTTGGGCAAAAGTTTTTGTTACAATTAATACGATTTTAACGGACAAAGAGTTGAATGAAGCTATTAAACTCATAAAAAAACTTGATGAAATAGGAGTTGATGCGATTATTGTTCAAGATTTGGGGCTGGTAGAGCATCTGATAACTATAAATGGGTTGACACCTCACCCCACCCCTCTCCTCAAGGAGAGGGAGAGCGGTCTGATACCTATGCATGCCAGTACCCAGTGTGATAACAGAGATGTAGAAAAAGTAAAATTCTTCAATGATTTGGGATTCTCTCGCGTTGTGCTTGCAAGAGAATTGTCTCTTGAACAAATAAAGGAAATACATGAACAAAATCCGAATTTGGAGTTGGAAGCTTTTGTTCATGGTGCACTTTGTGTATCTTACAGCGGTCAGTGTTATTTAAGTCAATATATCGGCGGACGTTCTGCAAACAGGGGAGAATGCGCACAACCTTGCAGAAAAAAATACTCCGTTGAAACTTCAACCGGCAAAACCTTATTGAAAGATGCCCATCCGCTTTGCCTAAAAGACTTTAACGCATCAAAACATTTAAAAGAGATGATTAATGCAGGTGTATACTCATTTAAAATTGAAGGCAGGTTGAAAGATTCCGGCTATGTAAAAAATGCAACCGCATATTATAGACAAGAGCTTGATAAATACTCTGAAAAAAGTTCCTCCGGACGCTCAACATATCTTTTTGAACCAAATCCTGAAAAAAGCTTTAATCGCGGTTTTACAGATTATTTCTTAAAAAAACGCGGAGAATGTTTTAATTTCTTGTCTCCAAAATCCAAAGGAGAGTATTTGGGAGAAGTTATAGAAGTTAGGAAAAACTGTTTCAAAATCGAAAGTGAAAAGAAAATTAACCCGCAAGACGGTATAACTGATGGCAAGGGCGGATTTTTGGTAAACAAGGTTGAAAACGGTTTTATTTATCCGAATAAAGCTGTTATCTTGAAACTCGGAGAAAAAATTTATCGTAACTCTGATGTAGAATTTGAGAAACTGCTTTCACTTCCTGTAAAGCGTCAAATCGGAGTGGAAATTATTGCAAATAAAAATCTCGTACTTGCTGATGAGGACGGAATTACAATAAAATTACCACTTCCGCAAGGAGAGGAAGCTAAAAATCCCGAAAAAATGAAGGAAACTTTTGTTAAACAATTTTCTAAAACAGGAGATAGTGATTTTTATATAACAAAAATCACTGTAGATAACATTCCATTTTTGCCTATTTCAGAAATTAATAAACTGAGACGAGAAGCTTTTGAATTACTTATGCAAGAACGATTGAAGCAGTACAAGCGAGAAAAACAGAATGCTTTAAAATATGTTCCGTATTATAAACAAGAATTGGATTATAAAGCAAACGTGCATAATTCATCTGCAAAAGAATTTTACGCAAAATGTGGCGCAAAAGTGTTGGAAATGTCATTAGAAAGTTCGCTTCCTAATCATGAAGTTGAACTTATGCGCACTAAGCACTGCATAAAATACGCTCTAGGAATTTGTAAATCGCCCGAAAAACTTTTCTTGTGTGATGAATTTGGGAAAAAATATCCCCTTAAGTTTGATTGCAAAAACTGTGAAATGGTTATTTTAAAACCTTAGCTTTCTTGCTTTTCTACCTTTTCTTCCTTTTTTTCTTGAGATTCTTGTTCAGTCGCTTTTGCAGCTTCTTCCATTTGTTTTTGTTGAAGGGCTTTTAGCTGATTCCATTGGTTTGCATCATTGATTTCTTTTAACATACCAAGAGATTTTTCCAATTCTGCTTTTTGTTTTTCGAGTTGTGAAAGATATTCTTCCGTTTGTTCAGGAGTTAGTGAAGTGATATCACCGAAAAACACAGGAGCTTCAAATTGTCTATTCCACTGACTCAAACTTAACAATGGCAGCATGCCAGGTTGTTGTAATCCTTTTCCGATTCCTTCCAAGAATTTGCCTGGATTTTTTCCGCCGGTAACCATTTGGTATTCATTTTTATTCCATGTTGTAGGTTTCCATTTGGACCTAAACTTAATATTTGAACATATTGATAGCTCTGATTCAGCTGCTGCTTTTGCGTTTTTAGCAGTATTCAATTTTCTTCTTAAGTATTTTAGTCTGCGAGGACTTGTAGCACGAGCAATTTGTTTTTCTAAACTCGCAATATCTTTTACACAATCGGAGATTCTGGATTTTAAAGATTCTATGCCGGCTTTTTGTTTAGCAGGAGTGTTATATCTTGCTCTTACGTTTGATTCCGTGTATATATCTAACTCTCTTTTGTGACCATTTGGTTTAGCTGCATATAGACGCATTATATTTTCTTTTGTTTTAATCAAGTTGTTGAGATCTTTATTATATTGCTTTTGTAGTTTTTCCATATTCTTTTGGAATGCTTCAAAGCTTTGTCTTGAAACTTGTTGACCATTAATTTCATAACCTCTTGAAGTTTCTGTATATGAACTCAACTTTTCTTTATTTTTTGTTGCAGAATTTGTGGTTTTCATGTTATCAACTTCTGTTTTTGTTTTTGGAGTAGACATTGTACGCAATTCTGCTAAATTACTTTCCAACATTGCCTTTTGTTCTTCTAAAAGAGTTCTCTTTGCAACATTTGTTTCTGCTGTGATTTGAGCATTCAATTCTGAAATCTGATTATTCAAAGAGCTTTCCATTTTTGTATATTGTGTATCATAGCGTTTTTGCCAACTTGCAAAATTTTGCCAAGCAGATGTAATTTTACCGTTCCAAGCGTTTCCAAATCCTTGCAATCCACCACCTTTTGCGGCAACAAGAGCTTTATCTGCTTTCATAGCTTGTCCGGTAGCTTTTACAGCATTTACCGTTACATCTTTTGCTAAGTTTGAAACAGTCCTTGTAACTACATTACCTGTATTAGCAGCAGTAGAAGAAGCATTTGAGACTCTCAAACCTTTACCAAGTCCGCGCAAACCAGCTACTGAGGCTGCACCAACGAATGCACCCGAGCATACTTCCTGTCTTGCTATTTCTTTTTCTTCCTCTGTTGTAGCTCTGTTAAGGTTTTTAACACCTTTGTATACTCCGTATCCGCCACTTGCTACACCATAAGCAAGTAAACCATAGCCTATAGCAGGACCAACAACCGGTATAAAACACGCTCCGACAGCTGCTGCTGTTACTGCAACATTTCTCAGGGCATTTGCAGGCTTCCATTTTCCGTTTTTATCATATCCTATTAAACTTTTACCCATACTGGTAAGAGCAGCTCCGGCACTACCCAACCAATTTCCGGCTTTTGCCCAGAAACCTTTTTTAGACTCCTCTTTTTTGATTAGTTTTCCGTCTTTATCAAATTGAGGTTCTTCTAATGCATGGTTTTCTACAATGGTATTTCCGTCTTCGTTTTTTGCTTTTTTTATTTCGCTAATATTTTTTGCTTGTAAATCTATTAATTCTCTTGTTTTTGCAATTTCTTCATTTTTTTCTTTTAAAAAAGTCGAATCTACTATTTTTTTATCTTGTTCAGTTTCAGTTTTCTTTTTCCAAGCTTCATAAACACTATCACTACTTTGCGAAGATGAAGTTGTAGTAGTTGTATTATATCCGCCAGTTTTCCAAGGTGTGTTCAGAAAAGACATATCCATTGGCATCATTCCCGGCATTGCGTTGTATCCATTAAAAAACGGTATTGAATTAAAACTCATGTTAATATCCCTTGGTTTAATATCCCTTATAAATATAAAGAAATATTATGCCTAAAAATTGACTTTTCTTAACAAAAGTTTACAAAATGCGAGTGT
Organism: uncultured Vampirovibrio sp.; assembly: GCA_964503025.1. Taxonomy (GTDB): domain Bacteria; phylum Cyanobacteriota; class Vampirovibrionia; order Gastranaerophilales; family Gastranaerophilaceae; genus CAG-196. The sequence goes on from CAZCZF010000018.1 coordinate 19,260, forward strand.
AAAAAATCCTAAATCTGAAACTTTTATCTTACTACAAGAGAAATAAGTTGTAATTTTTAGCAAATTTAAATATTAATGTGACCATGCTAATTTTTTCTGATATAATCAATATATGAAGTGTGGATTTGTAACAATATTAGGACGTCCTAATGTTGGTAAGTCGACTCTTTTGAATCAAATATTGGGTCAAAAGATAGTCATAACAACAGATAAGGCGCAAACGACAAGAAAACGTATCAAAGGAATTTTAACGGACGAAAACGGGCAAATAATATTTGTTGATACTCCTGGAGTACATCGCCCAATGAATAAGCTTGGCGAGTTTTTGCTTGACGAAGCAAAAGTTGCCGTTCCTGATGCTGATTTAATATTATTTTTGGTAGACGGAACTGAACCGGCAGGCAAAGGTGATAAATGGATTGTTGAAAATATTTTAAAAAATTCTAAAATTCCTGTAATTCTCGTAATGAATAAAGTCGACAGAATCAAAAATCCACAAAAAATTGAAGAAAATTTGATTTCTTACAAATTACTTTTCGATGAGAACATTCCTATAATAAGAATTTCAGCAAAAACAGGACGCAACAAGGATACATTATTATCTAATATTCTTAAAAAGCTTCCTGATGGAGAAAAACTTTATCCGGACGATATTGTAACCGAAGAAAGCATGCGTTCGGTTACGGAGGAAATCATCAGAGAAAAAGTTTTATTAAATACACAAGACGAAATTCCTCATTCTGTCGCAATAAAAGTCGATAAATATGAAGAAAGAGAAGATATTGACCGAATTTATGCAATTATTTACTGCGAACAAAAAAGTCAAAAAGGCATATTAATAGGTAAAGGCGGGGCTCTTCTAAAAAAAATCGGCACAGAAGCCCGACTAGAGTTAGAAGAGATAGTTGAGAAAAAAGTTTATTTGAACTTGGAAGTGAAAGTTGAAAAAGACTGGCGTAAGAAAGACAATATTTTAAAAAATTTCGGATACAAGTCCGACGAGAAATAGTAAAAAAGATAAAGATTTATAACATGTTTATACCAGAATGTGGTGTGTGCAAGGAGAGGATAGATGAAAATTCAAACCATTGGTCAGGAATTAAGAACAAACAATAAACAAAATTATGGGAAAAAACAACCGACCTTTCAAAGAAATTGGTCAGAACACGTGAGTTGGGGCGCGAACTATCTGAAGGAAACCGGAAAAACAAATTTCAAGTTATTTTCTTTTCCTGACGCGAAAGCTGTTTTTGTAGAAGTGGCCAATAATGTTGCATCTCAATTAGGAAACATAAAAGAGCGCGTTGTTCAAGTTGCAGCTACAGCCGGTGCATTACTTACAATTGATAAAATTACCGCAAAAGATGACAAGTCAACTGTTTACCCGATGGAACATAAAGGTAATGGTATTTATGAAAAAAATGATGTCGAAGCAAAGCCTGATGACAGCTACCGTTTTATAGTAGTAGATAAAAATAATAACATTAATATTGTCAAAGATCCTTATACAAAAAAACAGGAAAATATCCACGGTTGGAGTTCAATTTACAACAAAGATAACTACGAATGGAAGAATACAGACTGGTTAGAAGGAAAAGACCCAAGACGAATTGTTAGAAAACCAAATGAACCGCTAAGAGGATTGGAAAATCTAATCATTGATGAAGTTAATATCCCGACACTTACAAAAGAAGGAACTTTTGAAAGTGCAAAAAAACGTATTGATGTGATTGCAGAACGCGGCATTGCAACTGCAATAGAAATCATGCCTGTAGAAAATACTTTTTCTAAACAATGGGGCTATGATGGAGTTGACAAATTTGCAGTTAACGAAAAATTGGGCGGAGCAATAGGCTTAAAAGAATTAGTTGATTACGCTCACAGAAAAGGTTTGAATGTAATCATGGATATGGTTCCTAACCACATGGGACCGGATGGAGATTATTTAGCACAAACCGGACCTTATGAAACGGGAGCTGGTCAATTTGGTGCAAAGTTAAATTATGAAGGCAAAGACAATCGCTATGTAAGAGATTGGATGTCAAATGCAGCTTTATGGTGGGCAAACGAATTTAAAGTTGACGGTATCAGATTTGATATGACGAAAGAAACCGCATCTGATTATTTATTAAAACAACTTGTAGAAGAATTAAATGAACACAATCCTCTTGTATTCACAATTGCAGAAGATGGAAGAAATAATAAATTGTCGGTTACAAGGTATGATGATTCCGAAAATTCACATGCGGATAAGCTTGATTTTATTGATATGAATATAGAATTTATTAATTCAAGGCACTGGAAATCTACTCCGCAAGCAATAGGATTTGACAGTGAATGGGATTTTCCTCTTATGCATTCAATAAAATCAGCTGTAATAAGTAGCAATCAAGCTTCTATTAATGAGATTGATAAACTGCTCAATGAATCCGGACCACGCTTAAAGTATGTTATGAGTCACGATGAAATCGGCAATGAAGACGGTACAAGATTAATACCAAAGGTAATTGCTCAGTATCTAAATTTCTTTATCAACATAGATGGGAAAAATGATGCTGAAAAAGGTCAAAATGCGGCACAACTATCTCAGAAAATAGCAGAAGTTATAGTTTCAAATGGTGACATTACAAGTACGGAGCTCGCAAAGCTTCAAAGTGATTATGGTTCTTCTGTTTTTTATGACAAAAAAGCCATAAGAACCGCATTAAAAAATGCTCTTGCAAAACAACGCTTGGTTCAGGGTATAGTAATGACAATCCCCGGACCTAAAATGTATTTTCAAGGAGACGATAATGCAGAACTTGCGCATTTCAAATTTTTTAGAGAATTTTCTTCAGAAAGAAAAGACAGAGAAAATAATGCAAATCTAAAAGCAAACATTATTGCAGAAAAAGGTTATGATACTTTTATTGACGAAGCTCTACCTGACTCTGTAATTGATACAATTAAGCCCAACGGCGAGTTTAAAGATGTTCAGAAGCAAATGATTAAATATAATCAAGACTTGAAAAAAGTTGTAACTGAAAATCCTGCTCTTTTGAATGGTGAGATTACTACACGTTATAAAGATCACAATAATTTAATTCATATTCACAGACTTCATAAAGACGGTAACGATATAGTGGTGTTCAAAAACTTTGCGGATAGGTTCTATAATGGAGATTACTCAACTCTTGGTTTCCCAAAAGACGGAGAATGGGTAGAAATCTTCAACAGCGATAGCATCGAATACGGCGGAGGCGGAAAAACCAACGAAAATAAAAAATTTTCTGACTTAAACCAAAACATGAATTTAGCAGCAAATAGTATTATCATACTAAGAAAAGTATAAAATCAAAGGTTGGATGAGAATTAAACCATCCAACCTTTTTGATTTATATGTTATACAATTTATACAAAACATACTTATTTACTTTTGTATGGTTCATGTTAGCATGTATAAAAAGGACGAAGTACAGATGACATATTATTTTAATGCAAAGCATCATCATACTCATACAAACCCGAAAGGGCTTGGAGTTTTGTTGCTTCTCTAATTTAACTCCAGAAATCGGCTCTTTCGGGATATTTAAGAGAAAATGAGTACGATTAAAAAGGAGAAAATTTTAAAATGTCATTAACCGGAATAATATCAGCTATAGGAAATAACTCAAGCATTTATCCCCTTATTGTAAGGGACTGCGGTATTGAAGTCCCGACAAAAATTGCAATGACTTACAACCAGAACTTAAAAGATTCCAAGCAAATGGCAAATAATGCCCTAAGAGAACGTTTAATTGATGAATATGGCACTTCGTTGATTTGGTTGGGTGGAATTCCTTTAATGGATGCAATTGGGAATTGGGGAATAAAAAAACTGGGATACGACCCAAAGATAAATGTTTCTTTACTTAAGGAAAGTAACAAACAGGGACTTAAGTATAACATTGAAAAATTCAAAAAACTTGCTCCAGAAGAAGTTAAAGCAATGGAAAAGGTTTTAAACAACAAGTCTACCTATCAAAAGCTGCTTGCAGGGAAATTTATATTATCTACAGCCATTCCAGTCGCATTAATGGGATACTTCCTACCGAAATTCAATTTTGCATTGACTGATAAATTACGTAAAAAACAAGAAGCTGTAAAGCCTATTGTTCAAGATGTGTATGAAACAGAAAGAAAATATGAGTTATCACCTTCTTTTAAAGGTTTATCAGCAACTTTAGCCAACATGTCTACTGTTAATAAGATGGCTCTTACTGACGGAGGTTTAACTGTTGGCAGAGTCGGTACAGCAAGAAACAAGTATGAAGCTCTCGAAAACGGATTTAAAATGTCCGGCATGATGTTTTTAAACTTTGTTGCTCCAATCTGGATTGCAAAATGCTTGGATAATTTATCAGGTAAAGCTTTTAATACAAACGTAAACCTTGACCCAATTTTACTTGATGACAAGTCTTTCTTAAAAGAAATTAAAGAAGGAAGTTTAAAAATTCCAGAGAACAACTTTATAGAGTTTCTTGACAAGAACCCTAATTCTAAGGTTTCGAAACTTTGTGAAAAGTATTGTGGAGTTAAGTATCTTAAAAACGGCATACGCGATCCACGTGAATATGTAGATGAAAAGAAAATCGGCAAATTTTTAGATGAACTTAAAAAATTTGCAAACGAAGCTCAAAAATCAGGCGATGTTAACAAATATGCCAAAAAAGCATTGAGGGTAAAATCTGCTAATATTATGGCAAATGTAGCAATAAGCAGCTTCTTACTTGCAGTAGTTCTGCCAAAATTGACATTTATCTTAAGAAAAAAAGTTACAGGATCTGATGCGGAACCGGGCTTGGCAAAATAAGGTTATAAAAAATATCCTCGCTTCTAATGCGAGGATATTTTGACTACAAATTTATTTTTCACTGGATTCAGAAAGTGCTTTCAAGATTTCATAAGAAGCGTCCCAACTGCTCAAACCGCCTGTTGATTTATATTGAGCGATGTCTTTTGCTCTTTGCGCTTTGTTTTTTGCTTGTTCTTTATTAAATTTAGCAAGCTTCTTTTTGTTAGCATTTCTATCTTTTACAATCGGGTCTGCATAAGTTAAAAAAGCTCTGTATTCTTGACATCCGTATCCTGCTTTAACTTTTGACGGATAATTATATGTTAAATAATCATAAATATACATTGCTCTTTCAGAATTTGCAGGCTTGCCTTGTAAAATTTCCAAACTGCTACCCGGCATTTTAGTTACAACAACAATCATTGCAAGAGGATTGTAGCCGGTATTAATCATTAAGTCGACCCCTGTTATATCAGCAGCTTTGTTATCCTTCAAAGAAGTCTTGTTTGTTAAAAATTCACTGTTTGCCGCAGTTGAAATAACATTATCCTGACTTAAGTTAGTTGTAATTGCATTTTTTGCAATTGTTCTAAATTTGTCTTTAGAAGACTTGCCATTAATAATTTGTCCTACTTCATGTGCAATTACGGCAGCAACTTCTGTATCAGTACCTGCGTAAGTTAAATCAGTGCTCGATATTTGGATTACATTGGTTGTAGCAGTAGCAGAATTATCAGCAGCACCATTAACAACTTTGAAAGTCGCATTCGGCAAATTGTTTTTTGTTAAAATTACTTTTCCGACAGTTTCAACTCTATCGGCAGCTACCCATGTTGCAGCAGAAGCCGGCATTACCAATAATGCTGTCGTTAAAATTGTCATTAAAATCTTTCGCATAAATCCTCCTTAAAAATATAATTGATTATTTATCTAAAATTTTTTCTACAATGTCACAAATAATATGCCCAATTGCAATGTGCATTTCCTGAATATTATTCGTGATATCCGACGGAACTTTAATTGTCAGATTTGCTTTGTGCTTAAGAGCACCACCATCAACTCCTGTAAGTGCAATTGTTTTTACCCCAAGTTCATTTGCTTTCTCTACTGCGCGTATAACATTTATACTTTTGCCACTTGTTGATAGAGCAAAAAGTACATCGCCTGCCTTTCCGAAAGACTCTATTTGACGTTCAAAAATGTAATCAAAAGCCAAGTCGTTTGCTGCTGCAGTTAAAACAGAAGTGTTCGTTGTTAATGCAATCGCATCCAATGCAGGACGTTCCTTTTTATACTTGCAAACAAATTCTGCGGCGATGTGTTGTGAATCCGCAGCCGAACCTCCATTTCCACACAACAAGATTTTGTTATTATTCTTTAATGCATTGACACAAATATCCGCAGCTTCCTGAATTTGTGGTGCCAACTCTTTTAGGTTTAAAAAATTTTGTGATATTTTTTCAAATTCGTTTTCAATATAGCTCTGCATAGCATTATTCTAACATAAAATATACAAATATTTACACATTTCCAATTTTACAATATAATTGTTACAAATGGAGAAGATTATATGATTAAATATTTTTGGGGTTCATACCTTATAACGATTTTTGGATTAATAATGGCATATCTTTGGGGTGAGCACATTCATTTCGGAACGGGATTAGCTTGCGTATTTATTGCGGGTGTCTTAGCAATCTTAGAAATCAGCCTTTCATTCGATAACGCTGTTGTAAATGCAATGAAACTGGAAGGCATGTCTGAAAAATGGCGTCATCGTTTTATTACGTGGGGTATTCTGATAGCCGTTTTTGGTATGAGATTTATATTCCCGTTATTGGTTGTTGCAATTTTTGCAAAATTAAATATTTTAACAGTATTGAATATGGCACTAAATGATGTTAATTCTTACGCTCATTATTTACACCTTACACATGCACCAATCGTTACATTTGGTGGTGCGTTCCTCTTAATGCTTTTTATGGATTATTTTACGGAAGCAAAGAAAGATGTTCATTGGCTTACTTTTATAGAAACAAAACTGCAAAAATTATCGAAATTCCGCGGTGTATGTACAGTGATAACATTGGCTGCATTGGGATTATTAATGTTAAAAATAGCTCCTGAAGCAAGAAGTTCTGTTTTTCTTTCAGGACTTTCCGGTATAATTACTTATCTTGCAATCGATGGCTTAGCTGAATGGCTTGAAAAACGTCAAGAAGAAAGTGCAAAGCTTTGTGCAAATACTGTAAAATGTTCAGGACTCGTCGGATTTTTGTACTTAGAACTGATTGATGCGTCTTTTTCTTTAGATGGTGTGCTTGGCGCATTTGCACTTAGTCAGGATATTGTAATTATTACGATAGGTTTGTGTATCGGCGCAATGTTCGTGCGTTCACTTACAATAATGCTTGTAGAAAAGAAAACGCTAGACCAGTATTTATATCTTGAACACGGCGCACATTGGGCAATCGGAACATTGGCTATTCTTATGTTCGTATCAACTTTCCACGAAGTACCGGAAGTTGTAACAGGATTACTGGGACTGCTGTTTATTGTGGGAGCATTAATTTCATCCATACTTCACAATAGGAGAAACAATGAGTCTTAAGGACAAAAATCTGTATTACGTAGGTGGTGTAGTTAGAGACGGACTTCTTGGAGTTCCAAGTTTTGATACAGATTATTGTTACGAAGGAGATGCAATTGAGTTTGCACACTCTCAAGGACTTAATATAATCAAAGAAAATCCCGCATTTGGAACTGTTCGTATCTTACATAATGGTGGAGAAATTGATATCGCTTCTACAAGGATAGAAACTTATCCTGAAAAAGGTAAGCTACCCAAGGTTGAAAAAATTGCCTGTTCTTTAAAAGAAGATGTAATGCGTCGTGATTTTACAATAAATTCTTTGTATAAGCGTACAACAGACGGAGAAATTATTGATTTAACAGGCGGAATAAAAGATTTGCAAAATGGAATAATACGAGTTTTGCATGATGAGAGTTTTATTGATGACCCGACTAGAATTTTGCGTGCACTAAAATTTTCCGTTAGATTTGGATTTGAATTGGATGAAAAAACAAAAAAACTTCAGACAAATTATCTTAAAAATATTAATTATGATATGAGTTTTCATCGTTTAAGAAAAGAATTAATGGAAACCTTTAATCTAAATAAGTTTGAAGCTTATGAAAAATTTGTTAATGAAGGCATTTTTAAGCTGTTGGGCGAAAACCAAACTCCACACGAACTAAACTCTTCAATTGAGCAATGTTTGTTCACTCCTGCTTGGCTCAAGTATTTGGGATTGTACGATTTGAACAATATTGAATTAACACGTGCAGAGAAGCGGATTTTGGAATGGACAAATCGATTAAAGACAGAAAAACCGACAAATAATACTCCAAAAGAAAGCATTGAGCTTTTTGATATTTGGAAAAATCATAGCTCTTTTTTAAATTAAAATACTCTCATCAAATGATATTATAATCTATTATATTATGTATAATAATATCAGAAGGGAGCTTTAAATGATCATAAGAGTGTTGTTTTTATTTTTATCATTGATTGTACTTGTCAATCTTTGTATTTTAACCTTGTGCTATATAACAGGTGAAAATTTATACCAAAAATATGGCAAACAAATGCTTATAATATTCGGAGCATTTATTTTTGTAGTTGCAGCACTTTATGTGGCATTGGCTTTATTGGCATTAAATTAGTAAGAAAGGAAAGAGATGAACAAAAAGTTTTTTGGAATGCCGGTTCTGGTATTATGCCTGCTCGTATGTTTTCTTGTGATGTGCAATCCGTTTGTAATGGTTGGTCCGGGTGAAAGAGGTATTAAAATTCGTTTGGGAGAAGTTGAACCACAATGTTATGGAGAAGGTTTGCACTTAATTTTTCCATTTATTCAGAAATTTAGAACCATGGATGTAAAAACTCAAAGAAATACATTGACTACTGCCGTTTATACAAAAGATATCCAACAAGCAAGAATTACTTATGTCATAAATTACAATGTACAACCGGATAAAGTAAACAAGTTATTCCAAGAAGTGGGTATGGACTATGTTTCAACAATTTTAACTCCTGTTGTTGAAGGTACAATAAAAGACATTATCGGAAAATGGAACGCTCAAGATTTAATAGCTAATAGAGAAAAAGCTACCGGTGATATTTTGTTCAGACTTCAAAAACAACTTGCTGATAATTATATAAACGTTACAGACTTCCAAATGACAGAAATTAACTATTCAGATGTATTCGAAAGAGCAATCGAAAGCAAAGTTACTGCCGAACAAGAAGCTTTGAAGGCAAAAAATAAAACTGTACAAGTTCAGGAAGAAGCAAAGCAAAAAGTTATTGCCGCAGAAGCAGAAGCAAAATCAATGGCAATTCGAGCAAAAGCTTTAAGCCAGAATAAATCTCTTGTTCAGTATGAAGCTGTACAGAAATGGGATGGCAAAATGCCACAATATATGATGGGGAATTCCGTTCCGTTTATT